>CABTZC010000037.1 GCA_902489185.1 uncultured Brevibacterium sp.
AAAAGCCATACCTTGAGTCCGAAGCCGAAGGACAGGGGTACAAACTCCACGCGTTCGAAGGTGTTCACATCGAACCGATCGCCCTGTTCTCCAAAAAGGTGAAGTCGGTTGACGAACTTCCTGACGGCGGAACAATCGGCATCAACAACGACCCAGCCAACCAGGGTCGCGCGCTGGACATGCTGGCCAAAGAAGGCGTCATCACCCTGGCCGACGGCAAGGACGCAACCACTGCGACCATCCACGACATCAAGGACAACCCCAAGAACCTGAAGTTCAAGGAAGCCGACGCAGCCCAGCTGGCACGCACCCTGGACGACACGGACGCGTCGATCATCAACGGAAACAACGCACTTGAAGCTGGACTGTCCCCCACCAAGGACTCGATCCTTGTCGAATCGGCAGAGAACAACCCGTACGCCAACTTCCTGGCAGTACGTGACGGCGACCAGGACAACGAGTCGATCAAGAAGCTGGACGAACTTCTGCACTCACCTGAGGTCAAGAAGTACATCGAAGACACCTGGACAGACGGCGCTGTTCTCCCAGCGTTCTAAGGTGCTGGCTGACGGCGGATAGCGTGTAGCTGAGCACGGCCACTTTATAAATGAGTGAGGGGCTCCCTGGTAATCAACCAGGGAGCCCCTCGTTTCGCATCAACTACATGAGTAGCTTCTGCGCCAGTGAGAATTGCCTAGAACAAACCGCTGATGTTGCCGTCGTCGTCAACGTCGATCGTGTTGGCAGCCGGCTTCTTTGGAAGCCCCGGCATGGTCATGATGTCGCCACAGACAACCACGACGAAGCCCGCGCCGGCAGACAGACGCACGTCGGCCACCTCGAGCACGTGTCCAGTTGGGGCGCCCAACTCGGTCGCATCAGTCGAGAACGAATACTGGGTTTTCGCGATGCACACCGGCAAGTTGCCATACCCGTCTTCTGCAAACAGCGCCAGTTTGTTGCGCACCTTTTTAGGAAGTTCTACCCGGTCAGCACCGTAGACGCGCTGGGCAACGGCCGTGATTTTTTCTTCCAGCGTGGCGTCAAGTGGGTAGGTGAACTGTGGTTCGTTGCCCGAGGTGTCTGCTACTTCTGCAACCGCGATCACCTTGCGTGCAAGGTCGGTTGCTCCCTTTCCACCTTCTGCCCAGTGGCGGGCAAGCGAAGCTTCTACACCGCGTTCCTTGAGCGCCTCAAGCAGGGCTTCGTGCTCGGCATCAGTGTCCGATGGGAACGTGTTAACGGCAACAACAGGTGTCACACCGTATACATCGCGCACATTTGAAATGTGCTTGTCCAAGTTCACCAAACCGGCACGCATTGCGTCGACGTTTTCGTTTTCCAAGTCAGCTTTGGCGACTCCTCCGTGATACTTCAGAGCGCGAACGGTAGCCACAATCACAGCAGCTGACGGGAAGATTCCCGCGGCCCGACACTTGATGTCGATGAACTTTTCGGCACCCAGGTCAGCGCCGAACCCTGCCTCGGTGATCGCGTATTGGCCATAGTTCATCGCAGCTGTCGTAGCAAGCACCGAGTTGCACCCGTGGGCGATGTTGGCGAACGGACCACCGTGGATAAACGCTGGAGTTCCTTCGATTGACTGCACCAAGTTCGGTGACAGACCTTTGGCCAACAGTGCCGCCATGGAACCGGCGACTTCGAGGTCGGCGACCGTCACTGGTTTCTTGTCGAACGTACGCGCAACCACAATGTTGCCCAGGCGTTCCTTCAAGTCGGCAATCGACGTGGCCAAGCAGAACACGGCCATGACTTCACTTGCCACAACAATGTCAAAGTGGTCTTCGCGAGCCATCCCATTGTTAAAACCACCCAAACCGATGGCAATATCGCGAAGAGCACGGTCATTCAGGTCAACTACGCGGCGGATCTCAACCCGGCGAGGGTCAATCCCCAGAGTGTTTCCCTGGTGGATGTGATTGTCCAGCGCCGCACACGCCAAGTTGTTGGCCAACGCGATTGCTGCGAAGTCACCCGTGAAGTGCAGGTTGATGTCTTCCATGGGCAGCACCTGGGCGTAGCCACCACCGGCAGCTCCACCTTTCATCCCAAAAACAGGTCCCAGGCTGGGTTCCCGCAGCGCCAGGACTGCTGGGGTTTTACCTTCTGGTACGTCCCAGTCGTCTTCGCGTGCAACTTCGTTGATTCCGTCGGCAAGTCCAATCGAGGTGGTGGTCTTACCTTCCCCTGCGGGTGTGGGGCTCATCGCTGTAACCAGAATCAGTTTTGCCGGAGTCGTGGACGGTGAAGAGGAGCCCGCAGCTTCGCGGTCCTTTGTCACTGTGGTTGCCGGAACTTTTGCCTTGTCATGTCCAAAAGGAACAATGTCCTCGACGTTGAGGCCAAGCTTGGCGGCAATGGTTGAAATAGGTTGGATTGTGGCTTTATGCGCAATTTCTAAGTCAATGCTCATAGTGTCAATGTTTACACACACATTGATCCGGGTACTATGAAATGCGTGAGTAATTACCCTCAATACCCAAACACGCCCGGATCCGGCAGCGCTCCACAGTCTGGTGGCAACAGCCCCTACGCATCCGGAGCGCACAGCCCATCTCAAAACTACGGCAGTTCTGGTCAACCTTACGGCTCCCAACCGGCCCAGCAACCTTATGGTTCCCAGCCGGTAGGCAGCCCTGCTCAGCAACCTTATGGCTCCCAGCCAGCAGGTGGCGCCGGTCAGCAGCCTGCTTACGGAAACTCCTATGCGAACCAGGGCATGGGCGGTGGAATGCCAGCAGGGTTCGGACAGCCCGGACCCGACGGAACAGTCCCGCTCAACCAGCCTCACTACGGCGCCTCGATTAAAGAAGCGACTATGCGTTTCTTTAAGAAGTACGTACGCTTCAACGGTTTTGCTTCCAGGAGCGAATTCTGGTGGCCCGTGCTCTCGATCTTTATTATCCAGCTCATCCTCATGATCCCCTACATCATCGGCCTTGTGATGATGTCCGCGGGCTCAGCCGCAGCTGCCTCATCGTACTCATCAACAGGTACGGCCGGCGGCAGTGGCGCTGCTGCCATCGGAACTATCCTTTTGTTCTGCTCTGCCGGACTTCTGTTCCTGTTCGGTCTGGCTATTATCGTGCCTTCCATCGCAGTTACCGTTCGTCGTCTTCACGACGCAGGTTTCAGCGGATGGTGGTACCTCCTAAGCCTGGCCCCTGGTGGGGGCCTCGTCGTACTTATTTTCTGTGCGCTGGAAAGCAAGCCAGAAAAATGGCAGCCCGAATGGTATGACCAAAACGCCTAACAGCAACTGTTTTTACTAGCGGGTGGGAGTCACGTATGTGGCTCCCACTTTTGTTTTGCAACGTAACCAAACAGCAACGCGAATACGCCCGGAGGAACCCGGCGGCTCCATAAGATAAAGATGAGATTTTTCATGACCTATTGGGGGCTAGCCATGTCACAGTACAACTACGGGCAACCACAAGCGACACCGTACCCACAACCTCACGCACAGCAGTATGTGAGCGTGCCACCGGGGTTCGGCTATCCTGGCCCCGACGGAACAGTCCCGCTCAATCAGCCGTGGTACGGAGTTGGCTTCATGGAGGCGAACAAACGCTTTTTTAAGAAGTACGTCCGCTTCAACGGTTTCGCATCACGAGGCGAATACTGGTGGTCGTTTTTAGGCTTGACCTTGATCGGGCTTATTCCTAGTGTCATCTTCGCAATCGGATACATCATGGTATTTGCCGGCATCATAGGCGCTGCCGCGTCAGTGTCGTATGACGGAAGTGGAGCAGGAGGCGCGGTAGCTTCCGGACTTGGGGTGATTCTTCTGATTGTGGGTGGCGGGCTGACAAGTCTCATCAGTTTCGCAACGTTTCTCCCTTCGCTTGGGGCAGCGATTAGGCGTCTGCACGACGCAGGATATTCCGGCTGGTGGTACCTACTGAGCTTCGTTCCATTCGGGTCCTTCGTTGTGTTGGTGTTTCTCGTCATGCCAACGAACCAAGAAAAGTGGCAAGCAGACTGGTTTGACACCTCGGAAGGCTAATCAACAACTGCCTGTTTCGGGACTGCCACACATGGCAGTCCCATTTTTTGTGCCTGTGGCGTTGACTGAATGTGGAACACCTGAAGGAAAGTGAACAGGCATGCAACCATACAAGTCCGATGCGTGGTCAACTGATCTCTATGGGCTCCCGTCAGGACCGAACACCGACCCACGCCCCTCACCCGCGCCCCTCCACGGACCCCTCGCCCGTCGTCGTAGACGTGCTCGTGGACGCACAGTTGTCACCGCAGGCGTGATCGTCGCGAGTGTGCTTGTGGTGGTAGCGGTGTGCCTAGCACTATTCCTCGCGCGCTAAACCCCAATACTTCGCAAGAGCCGGGATGACTTTCGTACGCGTAAGCGGCGCAAACTGCCTGGCGCCCGTGTCCGGTGGCAGCTGCTCATAGCTAAACCATGCGATTTCTTCGATCTCCTGCAAGCATTGCGGCGCGTCAACATTCAAGTCAGTCGGAACCGTTTCGCATACAAACACGTGACCTGTCACCGTGTGCCCCGACTCATTGGCGGCGTGCGCTGTAAAAGTCCCCAAGAAAGACAGTTTGTCTGTGTCCAGGCACAGCCCCAGTTCTTCTCGAATCTCTCGCACCACAGTTTCCCGTGGTGTCTCGCCTGGTTCAGGCTTTCCCCCCGGCAACATAAATGCGGTCGTTCCTCTCTTACGAACCATCAGAAGTGCGGGTTCGCTGGGGTGCTGAATGACTAAAGCCGAAACGGTGATGTTCTTCATGGGGGTCCTTACGCGATCGGGCCCGAGGTGAGAACCCCCTCGGGCCCGAATCGTCACTGTGTCTTACGCGTTCTTTTTAAAGAAAAGCTGCTTGTTTGCGAATTCGTCCATGGCGAGTGGCCCAAGTTCGCGACCGATGCCAGAACGCTTCACTCCACCGAATGGCAGGTATTCGCGTGATTCTTCTGGAGTGTTGATGAACACCATTCCGGAGTCGATCTGCGCCCCAACCTTTTCTGCACGGGCGGCGTCCGAGGAGAAAACAGCTGAACCCAGACCGAACGGAGTGTCGTTGGCAAGTTCGATAGCTTCTTCTTCGCTGGAAACCTTAAACACCATGAACGCGGGGCCAAAGAGCTCTTCGTAGTATCCGCGGCTTCCCTTCTTGACATCGGTGAGGACAACCGGACGGACCCATGCTCCTGGACCGTTGTAGTCTTCCCCACCGGCGAGCAGGGTCGCGCCTTCTGCGACGGTTGCCTTGACCTGTTCACTGAAGCGTTCCTTTGCCCCAGTCGAGGACAGCGGAGCGAGCTTACCTGGGTCTTCCCACGGGTTTTCCACAGCAATGTCTTTAGCCGCCTGAGTAATGGACGCAACGAAGTCGTCGTAGATGTCTTCCATGACGATCATGCGCTTAGGCGAGTTACACGCCTGGCCCATGTTCCCCATGCGGGTGTTGAACAGGAGATCCGCAGTCTTGGCAACATCTGGGGAGTCCAGCACCACGTATGGGTCGGATCCACCCAGTTCCAGAACCACTTTCTTGAGGTTCTTCCCGGCTTCAGCTGCCACGGCTTTACCCGCACGTTCTGAACCGGTGAGCGAAACGCCCTGGTTGCGTGGGTCAGGCAGAATGACGTCGGCAACTTGTTCGTTAGTTGCATAAATGTTGATGTACGCGTCCGCAGGAAGGCCAGCTTCCTGGAAAATCTGTTCCATGACTTCTGCAGACCACGGGCACTGTGGAGCGTGCTTAAGCAGGATTGTGTTTCCCAGAGCCAAGTTAGGGGCTGCGAAACGTGCTACCTGATAGTACGGAAAGTTCCACGGCATGATACCCAGAATCGACCCGGTTGGCTTCCGCAACAGGTACGCGTCACCGTCGTTGGCACCACGCAGTTTTTCTTCTTCAATAAACGCTTTGGCGTTGTCTGCGTAGTACTCATAGATCCGAGCCGAGATTTCAACTTCACCTTGACCGGCAGGAATAACCTTACCCATTTCGGTCTGGATGATGTGTGCGAGCTCTTCCGAACGTTCACGGTAAATCGCAGCGACCTTGCGCAAAACTTCTACACGCTGTTCTACCGGGGTGGTCTTCCAGCTTGCGTACTCCTTGTGGCTACGAGCCAGAGCGTCTGTGATCTGGTCATCTGTGGCGGTGGGGTACTCTTTGACGGTTTCGCCATTTGCCGGATTTACAACTTTGTATTCAGACACGGTTTATCCCTTCTGTTGACGGACTCCTATGAGCCGGTTAGTTACACGTTATCAACGTTGCAGACGTGTGAAACCTCATTGCCACGTGTTTCTCAACAGCACATTCAGAACGCGAACGAATCCATAGTCTTTCTGCCTTTTCTTCGCTTCTACGACTAGTGTGAGGAGCATGGATATTCGACAGCTCGCACTTAACTACTACGCAACCGTGGACAAAGGCGACCCGGAAACGACCTCGGACCTTTTTGCGAAAGACGCAACCTACGACCGTCCCGGTTACGACACATTCACTGGCGAAGAAATCCGGGAGTTCTACCGCAACTCCCGAGTGATCGAATCCGGCGCCCACACCGTCAACATGGTCGTCGTTGAAGGCTCCACCGCGGCCGTTCACGGAACTTTCGACGGAGTCCTCAAAGACGGCAGTGAAGCCCACGAAGGGTTCGCCGACTTCATCCAGTTTGACGACGACGGGCTCATCGCTACGCGCCGGTCATTCTTCTATCGCGCAGCAGTATGAAACACGCGTGACTTCGCCGGGTGAGACTGGCAAACTTTGAACATGAGTACTACTAGCTCCGCCGTTTTGGCGCTCGCAGAAAACGAACTTGCCCAGGCACAAGAAGCCGCAAACGTCACCATGCGTGAACTGCACGACGCACAGGAAGCCGCTGAAGCGTCACTGCTGTTGGACAACGTGTGGAACGTCGGCAAAGCGGGAACCACACAACTGGAACCCGGGTTGCTTGTCGCGCTGGCCCACTCGGGAAACTATGTGGGTGGGGCCTATGACAATGAGACGAACGAACTCATTGGTGTCACAGTCGGGTTCTTCAGTCGGCCACTGGGCAAAGCCATGCACTCACACATCGCAGGCGTGCGTCATGACCAAGTGGGGCGCGGGACCGGCGCCGCGATGAAGCTCCACCAGCGTCTGTGGTGTCTCAACCACGGCATTATGCAAATGACCTGGACATTTGACCCGCTGATCGCCCGCAACGCGGCGTTTAATTTCCGCCGACTCGGCGTTCATTTCGTTGACTACTACGAAGACTTTTACGGGCAAATGCGCGACGGCGTAAACGCAGGACAAGCTTCAGACCGCATGATGGTGAGCTGGAGTTTGGACCGCGCACCCAAAGAAACGTCATCCAAACGTTTAGACGCGATCGATGACATGGAGATGAACTACGCGCTCCATGTGGGGGAATCGGGCGAGCCGGTGGAAAGCCACGTGCCCCGCTCTACCACGTACGCGGCTTTGCAGATCCCAGCTGATGTCGAAACTCTGCGCGGTGCCGACGCTGATCTGGCGACCCAGTGGCGTCACGCACTGCGCCGCGGAATTGTGCAGCTTACCCAGGACGGGTGGGACCTCGTGGGGCTACGTAAGGACAACACGTACGTCTTCACCCACGACTGAGCCAGTCCCACCCGTCCTAGCGGCCAAGCAGCTGGAACGTTATCCGTTCCACTGTTCCCGCAGAAGCTTCTTGTCTAGCTTTCCGACCGAGGTGCGCGGCAGTTCTTCTGTAATAATCACCTGGTCTGGCAACTGCCACTTGGCGAACCGGTCGCTCAAGGTTGCGTAGACATCATCTTGCGTGACGGTGTTGCCTGGGCGAGGCACCACGTACGCTACGGGGCGTTCTTGGTACTTGGGGTCAGGCACACCAATGACCGCTGCCTCCAGGACCTTGTCGTTGTCGAGGATGGAATTTTCCATGTCGATTGACGAAATCCATTCACCACCAGACTTGATGACGTCCTTGAGGCGGTCGGTCAAACGCAAGTGCCCTGTTGGTTCGATGACGCCCACGTCGCCTGAACGCCACCACCCGTCGAGGAACCTGTCGGAGTTGTCGTCTAGCTTGTAGTAGCTTTCCGCAATCCACGGTCCACGGAGCAACAGTTCACCTGCAGACTTTCCGTCGCGTGGCAACTCTTGACCGGTTGGATCTACGATCTTCATTTCAACAAGCAAGCTTGGTAGACCCTGCGAGCGTTTAAGGTCCCACTCTTCGTCTTCACTGAGTGTCGAGCCTGGCTTCGGGCGTACGTTAGCGGTAACGAGTGGAGTGGTTTCGGAAGCGCCATACGCGTGGATAACGTTTGCGCCTGCAACTTCTTTGAAGCCCTTAATGAGAGCCAACGCCGGAGCGGTCGAACCGGACACCAGACGCAGACGCGACAAGTCCGGCACATCTTCCAGCGTCTTCAAGTAGTCGAGTACCGGTGCAAAAATAGCTGGCGCGCCGTTTGCAAGTGTTACCTGTTCTGTCACAAGGGCAGGTGCCACTGCTGCGATGTCATTAGCGCTGAACTTTCCAGGCAGAACCATCTTGGCTCCCACTGCGACACCTGCTTGTGGGAAGCCCCAGGACATGACGTGGAACATGGGTGTCCACGGCATGACAGTGTCGGCTTCTGTGACTGACAGCATCTGGCACAAGTTCAAAGCGTGCAGAACCACCGAGCGGTGGGAGTAGAAAATCCCCTTGGGGCGTCCAGTAGTTCCTGTGGTGTAGCCGGCGAACGCAGCCGAGTTTTCTTCGACGAACTCAAATTCGTACTCGTCGCTCGCATCAGCCATGAGTTCTTCAAAGAACACTACGTTGTTAAGAGTTGTGGATATCTCGGAAGACGGCTTGTCCGTCATAATGATCCACTTCTTGACGTACACCTTAGGTGCCAGCTGCTCAGCAATTGGCAAAAGTGATTCGTCAACAAATACGGTTTCGGTACCTGAATGGGACACCACGTATTCGAGGTCGTGGATAGCCAACCGCAGGTTCAGTTGCACCAAGGTGGCGGCTACTGCCGGAATACCAAAGTACAGTTCCAAGCACCTCAGCGAGTTCCAGTCGAGCACACCAACGGCACTACCTGGCCCAATTCCCAAGTCGCCTAGCACGTTGGCCAGTTTCTTCACACGACGGCCCAGTTCAGCGTAGTTGCTGCGCTTCCATTCGCCGTCAATTGTGCGGTGCACAATCTCCCGCTCCGGGAACACGCTCACTGAACGTGTCAGGAACGTGGTGAGGTTGAGCGGGAAGTGATCTCCCTGGGTTGAAGCGCGTCCTTTAAGCACGATTCACTCCTTTGAATACTGCGGGTCGTTTCTCCAAGAATGCGGCTACACCTTCTGCATAGTCTTCTGTTGTACGAAGAGCGTCCTGCCCTGTTGCCTCCCGGCCCAGAGCCGCATCAAGTTCAGTGAGAGTCGCGTCGTTGATGGCACGTTTGGTGCGTCCCAACGCGATGGTCGCGGATTTCGCGAAGGTGGCCGCGACTTCGCCGGCCCGGGTATCCAAAAGGTCGGGGGCAACGACCTCGGACGCTAGCCCCCATTCCAATGCCGAGGTGGCAGGCAGTTTTTCTGCCGTAAGCGCCATCCGGAGGGCGCGGTGGCGGCCAGCGCTGGCCGCGACAAGAGCGGTTGCCCCACCGTCAGGCATGAGTCCGATCCGAGTGAACGCAAGCATGAGGTATGACTTTTCACTCATAAGAACGTAGTCGGCCATGAGAGCCAAGGAGCATCCGATACCGGCAGCTGGACCGGACACAGCCGCAATCACGGGGACTTCGACGTCACGGTAGGTCTGCATGAGACGGGTGATTTTGTCCATGCCCAGGCTGCCTTGGCCTGGAGACATGAGACTCACGTCAGCACCGGAGCAGAAAGCGCGTTCGTTGCCTTTCACAATGATCGCCTGCACCTCTGGAGACAGGTCAGCCAGGGCAGCTTCAAGTGCGAGAAAAGCGTCGAGGTGCAACGCGTTCATGGCTTCGGGACGGTTGAACTGAATCGTGAGAATACCGTCTTTGAGATCGGTGAGCACTCCTTGGCTCATGGGTCCTCCAGTGTGTTGGTTTATGGGGTGAGTAGGATCTTGCCCATGACTGTCCGGTTGTCCAGTTCAGCAAGGGCTGCGGATGCGTCTTCAAGTGGGAACGTTGCGTGGATGCGCGGGTTGAGCTTGCCAGCTTTCACGTGCGGAAGCAGCGTTTGCCACTGTTCCTGGATGAGTCCCGGGTTGGGAACGGTTGCCGCACCCCAGCCCACACCGGCAACGGAGATGTTGTTCAAAAGCAGACGGTTGACTTTGACCTCGGGGATGCCACCTGCGGTGAAGCCCAACACCAGAAGCGTTCCGTATGTGGCCAGGCAACGCAACGAGTCGGTGAAGCGATCTCCGCCTACGGGGTCTGCGACCAGGTCTACGCCACGGGGTTTGATTTCTTTTACGCGGTCTTTGAATCCATCGGCTAGTACTACGTGTTGTGCACCGAGTTCTTTGACGATTGCCGCTTTTTCTTCTGTTGAGACAACTGCGATGACTTCGGCTTCCATCGCGAGCGCAACCTGCACCAAGGCACTACCTAAACCGCCCGCCGCACCGTGGATGAGAACGCTTTGTCCGGCTTGAAGTTTGCCACGGTGGCGCAGTGCGAAGTCGGCGGTGAGAACGTTCATGGGCATTCCGGCGGCGGCTTCGAAGCTCACTTCGTCTGGAAGTTTCACGGTGTGGGTTGCCGGGGCCACCGCGTACTGTGCCCAGGCGCCTTTGTCGGTAATGAAGGCGACGCGGTCTCCCACCTGAAAGTCAGCACCTTTACCGACTGCGTGGACGGTTCCTGCTCCTTCAGAGCCGATAACGAACGGGACTTGGTGTTTTGTTTGGTACATGCCGCGGGTTTGTAGAAGTTCCGGGAATGTCACGCCGGCCGTGTGTACTTCAACGACGACGCATCCGGCTGGTGGTTCCGGGATGTCGGTGTCGATAACCTGCAGGGCTTCTGGGCCCGAGAGTTCCGGTAGCTGAACGGCTTTCATGAGTCTCCTTTGACGTATTAGCACCAACGAGCTCATCTTAACGCTCGATCAGTAAAGGAGCGAAAAATTTTGTGACTCATATCATGCTGTGGTCACGGGCTTCGCCAACACCACAAACTCCAGGTCATCACGCAGAGGCGTACCAAAACGTTCATCGTCATACGGAAACCGTTCGGTTTCCCCGGTGGGCTCGTACCCTCTGCGCCGGTAGAACTCAATAAGTTCGCTACGCTGACGAATCACCGTCATTTTGATACTACGCACGCCCCACTGGGTACGCACCCAGTTTTCTGCCCACGCCATCAACCGCGAACCCAGCCCACTCCCCTGCTGATCCGGAGACACCGCAAACATACCCAAGTACGCTTCCCGCTCATTGGTGCGCACCAACTGGACGGACGCGGCAAAGGCAGTCACCGCCTCGGGCGCGGAAGTGCTGGCCTCATCCACCCCGGGCACGTG
>CABTZC010000038.1 GCA_902489185.1 uncultured Brevibacterium sp.
CGAGCAGGGTTACATCAAGGTCGTTGACCGCGTGAAGGATGTCATCAACACTGGTGGTGTTCTGGTTGCTGGCCGTCAGGTTGAAGACAGCATTTTCGAACTCGATGCAGTTGAAGAGGTCGCGGTTGTTGGCCAGCCAGACGAAAAATGGATCGAGGCCATCACGGCCTACGTCGTTGTTAAGGACGGCAAAGAGCTTGATGAAACAACCGTGATTGAGCACGTGAAAGAACGCCTGGCAGCGTTTAAGGCACCTAAGGCCGTTCACTTTGTGGATGCGTTACCCAAGAACTCCGCAGGTAAGATCCTCAAGCGAAAGTTGCGTGACTCATAAGAATAGTCGTCAATCTAGATCTGCTCGTCTAGGCGTATCTAATCGCCTAGACGAGCAGATTCGTCTGTGACGTAGCCTGAGAGGCGCCGTTGCAGCTGCGATACCCAGCGTGGTGGCATGCCGGGAGCATCGATGAGGGCGCGGATTCCTTGAGCGTCGGTGCGGTCGATGTTCATGACACGGTTGACTTCACGTAAATCGACGCTCCCCGGCTCACGCTTAGTCAACTCCACGGTGTCGTTGACGCGTATGGAGCCGGGTTGAAGAATCCGCACATAGAATCCACTACGCGCAGTGGCTTGTACAAGGCGTGGCAGATCTTTCATGTTCCATCTATGTGCCAACGTGGTACACGGTCGGCGGATTTGTGAGACCTGCACTCTCACTTCGCCGATCTGTAGCGTGTCAGCTAAGTGAATGTCACTGATACTCAGTCCGTCAATGGTGACGTTTTCGAAGAAGTTACCGGGTTCGAATTGGTAACCGTCACGGGCCCATTGGGCGTAATCGTCGTGAGTGTATAGCAGAAGTGCCTTCTCCGGGCCACCGTGTACCTTGCGATTTCCTTGCTCATCATCGAGCGCACCTTCAGTTTGCACAGAAATCGAATCAACAAGACGCTTTTGCGCACCAGTGAAGATGTCATTTCCGCCAAAGCTCTGCCATTGAGCTTTACCTACCCACAAATGGGTAACGGTACCCATACGTTTTGCTTGCACGCTTAACGACTTTACACATTGCTCTGAACCTGTGCCCATTGCAAAATGGTCGGGATAACAGGATTTGAACCTGCGACCTCCTCGTCCCGAACGAGGCGCGCTACCAAACTGCGCCATATCCCGTTGCAAAACTGCCCATCCATATTAACGCTGACAGTCCACATCACCTAATCAGCGGGATGAATGTTCCTCATCCTTAAGCTTCTTCAGAGTTCGAGGACTCCGCAAGGCCAGCAAGGCATACAGGATAGCGATCAAGTCCACGACCTCTTGCGTTAAAGCACCAAACACGGCCGGGATAGCGCCTGTTGCAGCAACCAGCATCAACCCCACGCTCAAAATGATGCCCAACCAAATCGCAGTTAAAGCAACAGACACGGTGTGCTTGGAGATAGCCACGACTTCCACTACAGAGCGCAAACTATTACGCAAAATCACACCATCTGCCGCCTCGGACGCGGCGGTGGCACTTTTGGCGCCAATAGCCAGGCCCACATCGGCACGAGCCAAGACAGGAGCGTCGTTAATACCGTCACCCACCATCAGAACTGGTCCGGGTTGGGTTTCGCCCGCGAGTCGCACTTTGTCTGGTGGTAGAAGGTCAGCCTGCACTTCGTCGATCCCGGCACGTTGCGCAATATGTGTGGCGGTATAGGCGTTGTCGCCGGTGAGCATTGCTACTCGTTTCACCCCGTTGTCCCGCAACCAAGAAATTACCCGAGGTGTTTCCGGACGAATCTGGTCCGCAAGCATCACCGCGCCAGCATAGGCGCCATCGATGGCGACGAAGGCCGCCCCCTCCCCAGGTTCCAACGCGGGTGCGTCAATCTCACCGACGGACTCTTCGATAAAGGATTTCTTACCGACGCGCAGGTCGTGGCCGTCGATGACTGCCCACACGCCGTTGGTAGCGACTTCGTCAGCCGTATCGGTGTCGCTGAGTTCCAATGCGCGGTTTTCAGCGGCTTCGATCACTCCACGTGCCAGCGCGTGGGTGGAGTATTGTTCCGCCGAGGCGGTCAGCCGTAAGAGTTCTCCCTCATCCCAACCGTGTGCAGGGACAATGCGCGTAACGGCCGGGGTGCCCTGGGTCAGAGTACCGGTCTTGTCGAAAAGTGCTGACTGGACACGTGACAGCTGTTCGAGAACTGCCCCGGATTTTACGATCACACCGTTGCGAGACGCTTGTGCCTGACCACCGATAAACGCGACGGGTGCTGCGATGAGCAACGGACACGGCGTGGCGAGCACCATCACTTCGGCAAAGCGGGTGGGTGTCCCACTCACAAACCACGCAACACCACCGATCAAAAGCGAAAGTACCGTGAATGGGATTGCGTAGCGGTCTGCGAGACGCACGATGGGTGCTCGGTTTTCTTCCGCTTCACTCATGAGTGCGACGATCTGTTGGAACTGTGATTCGTGGGCTCGCTTCGTGGCAGTGACAGTGACTGCGGTCGTGCCGTTGACCACGCCGGAGAGGATCTCTTCTCCAGCGCTTTTCGTGACCGGAAGGCTCTCACCGGTGAGGGACGATTCATCAAAGTTGGCTTCATCGGTAATCAACGTACAGTCCACAGGAACGATCTCATTCGGTTTGATGAGAAGCGTGTCCCCTGGCTCAACGTCTTCGACGTCGACATCTCGTGGCGTGCCCTCGTTAAGGACGTGAGCAATGGCCGGTGAGTGCTTGAGGAGGTTTTCTAGATCGCGTGCGGCCCGGTGCTGGGCATAGTCTTCCAGGGCTTCGCCACCAGAGAGCATGAGAACCACAATGATCGATGCGAGTACTTCGCCAACAGCCAGGGTGGACACCATTGCTACGACGGCCAGGATATCCAGACCCCACTTCCCACGCGCAATGTCGCGGATCATGTCGATGAGGGTCACGACGATGAATATCGCCACGTACACTCCACCAATCCACATGGCGACAGTCTTCTGCCCGGAAAGCGCAAGCACTCCATACAGTGCAACGATTCCGCATGTCAGGACGACCCATATGTATCGACGAAGTAGTGTTCCCATATCGATATTCTTGAGTATTCAAGCGTTTTCTGCCAGGAAGGGAAGGCAACCCAAACGTAGGCTAGTGATATGGCTCTGAGCACCGACATCATCACTGATGCCGCATTGAAGATCGCGTCCGAGTTTGGCCTGGGCGACTTGTCGATGCGTCGTCTAGCGCGCGAACTCGATGTGCAACCGTCCGCCCTGTATTGGCACGTGGCTAATAAGCAAGAGGTTTTCATTCTGGTTGCGTCTCGGATGTCAGAGCAAGTAGATCAAGCGTGTGGTGCTGCCCCGCATACGTTTACTCAGGTCGCTGTGCATTTGCGTCGGGTGCTTGCGTCGTATCGTGACGGTGCAGAGATTTTCTTGCTGGCGTTCGCGCTCAAGGGTGAGGAAGTGACACCGCAGGTTCTGCAGGGCGCTGTGCGCGCCTCCTATCCCGAGGTGTATCCGGCTGTTCTTGAGCGTCTGGTTTCGTTTGTAGTGGGGTTCGTCGCGATTGAGCAAAACCGCGAATTGTATGGAACTGCGGGTGTATCCAGTGATGAAGATTTCGAAGAGGCTATACAACTTTTAGTTGATTAATGGTTCAACCTCTGGTGTGATGTTGCCAGCGGTTGCAAGTGCTTGAATCAGCATGTGAACAGTACAGATCAACAACCGTCACGACGAGACTGGATCGGCCTCGCTGTTTTGTCAGTAGGTTTGGGTCTCATTGTGCTCGATGGCACCATCGTTGGGGTCGCCTTACCGTCCATCATCCATGGTTTAGGTTTGAACTTGACGGATGCACAGTGGGTGAACAGCTTATACGCCGTGATCCTGGCTGGATTGCTGCTTACGACAGGTAATCTGGCAGATAGGTTGGGTCGCAAGCGACTGTTCCTCGCCGGAACTGGAGTTTTTGTTCTGGGTAGTCTTTTGGCGGCCCTTTCGCAGTCTGCTGGATTGCTCATCAGTTCTCGGGCAGTGCAAGCGGTGGGTGCGGCTCTTATTATGCCGTCAACGCTGTCGACTGTGAACGCCGTATTCCGCGGTAAATCGCGTGCAGCGGCGTTTGGCGTGTGGGGTGCTGTTATTTCTGGGGCTGCTGCGGTTGGTCCATTGGCGGGTGGCGCTTTAACACAGTGGGTGTCATGGCACTGGATTTTCTTAGTGAATCTGCCCATTGGGTTGTTGGTGATTGTCGCTGCCGCGTTTACTGTTCCAGAGACCCGAGGCGGCAAGAAGCTTCCAGGAATGGATGTCGATGGTGCTTTACTGAGTGCCATAGGTTGCGGCTCGTTGGTTTTTGCGATTGTTGAGGGTCCAGATTTGGGTTGGTGGACACCTCGATCTGATCTCCATGTTCTGGGCTGGGTCTGGCCAGCTTCGGCGCCGATTTCGGTCGTTCCGGTGGCTTTTGTGGTTTCTCTCGTCACGATTGTTCTGTTTGTTCGGTGGGAACAACACAGGGCCCGAGTGCAACGTGACGCCCTTTTGGATATTGGACTATTCAGTTACGAGACATTTTCCTGGGGAAACCTGACCGCAGCGATGGTTGCTGTTGGTGAGTTTGGCATTATTTTTGTGCTTCCCCTTTACCTTATTAGCGCACTTGGTATGAGCGTGATGAACGCGGGTCTTGTTCTCGCTGCGATGGCTGTAGGCGCCTTCATTTCAGGTGCGTCAGCGCGCCACTTGGCGAAACGTTTTGGCGCGGCAGGCACAGTTCTCATTGGTTTAGGACTTGAAATCTTTGGCGTTATCGTGTTGGCGTTCTTGATGAATCCATCCATTCCGGGGTGGGCGATCGCTGTGCCGATGACCGTGTACGGCGTAGGACTTGGACTTGCTTCTGCACAACTGACGGGAACCGTCTTGCAAGACATCCCTGTGAATGTGTCTGGGCAAGGTTCGGCGACTCAAAGTACGGTTCGGCAAATAGGTTCTGCACTTGGAACAGCGGTTGCAGGGGTCCGCCGGACTGCTAGGTGAGCAGACCCCTGCTGCAGTGGACGCGTTAACTCAGGGTTTTGCATCCGCAACTTCGTGGGTTCTCCTTGTCGCAGCAGTGTTCCTGTTGCTTGGCTTTGCTGGAGCGTGGCAAGTCAAGCGGAATTCGACGTGAAGAGAACTGTCAGTGCATCAGTAATGGCTCGAAGCGCTTCTGTTTTAGACGAAGAGTTTGAGTGACTTAAGCACAATCTGCACGAGACCATAGCCCAAACCAACAGTGACCATTGTGGTCAAGAGCCACGCGGCAACTGTGTGGAGTTGGTTTCCGGCGTTCACGATGATTCCACCGTCTTTGCCGGTCTTGAGGTTGTGACTTGCATTCTGTCGCTCAACTTCTTCGTCGCTCGCATAGTGTTTTTCGGCGACGGGACGCATGAGTGCGTTCGCGATGAATCCGACGACCAAAACTCCCACCATGATGAGCAGGCTCAACTGGTAGAGTGCCGGTCCTTCAGCGCCTGTGCTACGACGCGATTCGAGCACCGTGTTCACAATGAGCGGACCGGCGACTCCTGCGGCTGACCAAGCAGTGAGCAAGCGGCCGTGGATCGCTCCGACTTGCATGGTGCCAAAAATATCCTTCAAATATGCAGGCATGGTCGCGAATCCTCCTCCGTAGAAGGAGAGAATCACCAGGGTGGCCAAAATGAACAGAACGAGAGAACCGTGACCAATGAGCGCGACCAAGAGGTAGAGTCCAACGCCCACTCCTAAGTACACAATGTAGATAAATTTACGCCCGGTGATGTCGGATACGGATGACCACAAGAAGCGACCGCCCATGTTGGCCAAGGATAGTAACCCAACGTATCCGGCGGCAGACGCGGGAGTGATCTGTGAGAAGTAGTCCTGGATCATCGGTGAAGCGCTTTCCAGGATTCCGATTCCGGCGGTCACGTTGGTGAAAAGGACGATCCACAACAGCCAGAATTGAGGCGTTGTGATCGCTGTGCGTGCGCTGACGTGGCGCGTGGTCTGCATTGACTTTGTTTTCACGGAGGCTGGGTCCCAGCCTTGGGGTTTCCAGTCAGGGTGGGGCACACGAACAACGTAGGCGCCAAGTGCGATCACGACGGCGTACACGATTGCGAGAACCAGGAACGTGGGGAACACACCGGCGACCAGGTTTTCAGGAGCGTCTCCCCCACCAAATGCGACCATGAGCTGGTTCGACATGGGTGAAGCGATAAGTGCTCCTCCACCGAATCCCATGATGGCTAGTCCAGTTGCTAGCCCTGGCCGGTCTGGGAACCATTTAATCAGTGTTGATACCGGGGCGATGTACCCAATTCCTAGCCCAATTCCACCAAGGAATCCGTAACCGAAATAGACGAGCCACAGTTGGCCCGTTGCGATGCCCACGGATGCTACGAGGAATCCGATAACCCAGAACGCTCCTGATACGAGCATGGAAAGACGCGGTCCAACTTTCTCGACCCAGGTGCCACCGATTGCCGAAGAGATACCGAGCATGGCAATGGCCACGGAAAAGATCCACCCAACCGCAACTTCACCAGTGTTGAAGTGTTCAACGAGTGGCATTTTGAACACAGAAAACGCGTACACCTGACCGATACTCAAGTGGATGGCCAGTGCTGCTGGCGGGATGAGCCAACGGTTATACGATGTGGGCGCGGTGATACCGGACCTGGTGAGAACTGACATGTAGACTCCAAAACTCGGGAACGCAATCGTCACGTCGACAACGTTGAGAACGTGACGATCTCGAAACCTATCTATGCTTACACAGCATTTATACAGGCTATCTTAAAGTGAGTCATTTCACACTACATCAGTGCTGATCAGATCGCAGAAAGAGAATTCCCGAGGCATCAGCAACATGCCTCGGGAATTTTCAAAAGTGGGCCCAGAGGGACTCGAACCCCCGACCCTCTCGGTGTAAACGAGATGCTCTAGCCAACTGAGCTATAGGCCCCCTGGTCAGGATTTCTCACTGACCACTGAAAAATTATGGCACACATATGTCAGAACGCAAAACTCGTTTACAGGGCTGCCTTAATCTTCGACGCGGCTTCTTCACGAGCTTCCGCTGTCGTGTCATGCTTATTAGCCAAATCAAAATCAGAAATCTGATTTGTAGGGAACACGTGAATGTGTACGTGCGGAACTTCAAATCCTTGAACGATCAGACCCACACGTTCGCAACCGAACGCCTTTTTCTGTGCGTGGCCGAGCTTCTTCGCCACCGTGAACAAATGAGAAACCAGGTCATCGTCAAGGTCAAGCCAGTGGTCCACTTCTTCACGTGGCACAACCAGAAGGTGACCGTCGGTCAAAGGTTGGATATCCATAAACGCGACACAACGATCGTCTTCGTAGACAAACGTCGCAGGGATTTCGCCGTCAATGATTTTCGTGAACAGAGTGGCCATTGAAAGTCCTTCCTCGTGAGGTATCTATCTCCATCATGGTGGAAGCGACACAATAATGCGAGAGGTGACCGCTACGTAGTGAGGGCGTCAACCCATCGAGCTAGACCGCGCTCAGTAAAATCACGCTTCTGGCCAGGCTGCCGGACCTCGGAGTCGACAACTTGCCCATTCATGTTCAGTGCAAATGTCCCTCGGACAGCCATCCCCGACTGCTCATCGAACACGCCAAAATCACGACTCAAAGCTCCATGCGGCCAAAAGTCAGACATGAGCGGCCAAACAGAACCAGCCGACTCCACCCATGCGGCTTGTGTGAACTTGGAATCGCACGAAATGATCGTGCAGACGATACCGGCATTTTCCAAAACTGACCGGGACGCGGAAAGCTCTCCCACCTCGGCATGACACGTAGGCGTGAACGCAAACGGAACAAACACAGCCAACACGCCGCGCTGAGCAACCTCAGGAACAGCACGCTCACCCACCGTCGACAGGGACGCAACCGGCCCTACGTGGGTGGGGCACTCACGCGTCCAGCCGGGGTGTGCTCCAGTGACGGGCATTATCCGTACGACTTTTTACCAACGAGACGAACGGCAGACCAGTCGTCGCACACGCTGACTGTTTTCGTCACATGCATGCCAGCAGTTGGGGCAGCAGCGTTAATGTCAACGGGAGCAATGTGGCCCTCACGTCCAGCCTTTGGAGTGAGCAGCCATACGACGCCACCTTCGGCAAGAGTGGTCTGGGCGTCTACGATTGCATCGGTAAGGTCGGGGTCATCTGATCGCCACCACATGACGATCGCGTCAAAGACGTCGTCGACTTCCTCATCGGCCATCTCTTCGCCTGTGACCTTCTCAATTGCCTCGCGCAAGGCGAAGTCAACGTCGTCGTCATAGCCGATTTCCTGAATGTATGTACCCTTATCTAATCCCAGAGGGTTAGTGCGAGTACAGTCGAGCGTCCTTCCTGACGGGGTGTTACTCATATCTCCTATTCTTCCCGTAAGTTCGCTCTTGGGCAAACCTAACGCGCATTTTGAAATGTCCGCGTCACTCAAACGACCGTTTAACCCACCTCGCACTGTGTTACTAGCACCACACTAGGCCGTTTTGTCTGTATGAACAGCGCAACTAGACGCGTAATCGGTTTAGGCTAGAAAACAGCCAACAGATCGATTACTGCGGTGAGTCAGTCACCGGGTCGACCACTATTGTTCAGGAGGAAAACTAAGTGGACAGTAAGAGGCATGGACCTATTCTTAACGGTCTCCCCAGCCAAGTGCCCGACACAGATCCTCAGGAAACTCAGGAATGGCTTGAGTCACTTGACGCCGTCATCGATGAAGCTGGGCAGTCACGTGCGCGTTATGTCATGCTCAGCCTGCTCAATCGTGCGCGCCAGAAGCGCATCGGCGTACCCAGCCTGACAGCAACCGACTTTATTAACACGATCGGCCCTGAAGACGAACCGTGGTTCCCGGGAGACGAAGAAGTTGAACGCCGGTACCGTCGCTGGTTGCGCTGGAACGCAGCCGTCATGGTGCACCGCGCTCAACGCCCAGGCATTGAAGTCGGAGGACACATCTCCACATACGCTTCAGCTGCGACCCTATATGAAGTGGGACTCAACCACTTCTTCCGCGGCAAAGACCACCCGGGCGGTGGCGACCACGTCTTTTACCAGGGGCACGCCTCCCCCGGTATGTATGCTCGCGCATTCCTGGAAGGTCGCTTAAGCGCTGACCAGCTTGACGGATTCCGCCAGATGAAATCGCACTACGTGGACGGCAAACCATTCGGTCTGCCTTCATACCCGCACCCACGACACATGCAGGACTTCTGGGAGTTCCCAACCGTGTCCATGGGTCTTGGTCCCATGAACGCGATCACGCAGGCGATGTTCGACAAGTACCTGCTCAACCGTGGAATTAAGGACACGTCACAGCAGCGTGTGTTCGCGTTCCTGGGTGACGGTGAACTCGACGAGCCGGAAAGCCGCGGAATGCTGCAATACGCAGCGTTCGAGGAGCTCGACAACCTGAACTTCATCATCAACTGCAACCTACAGCGCCTCGATGGGCCGGTGCGCGGTAACGGAAAGATTGTTCAGGAGCTCGAAGCGTTCTTCCGAGGTGCCGGCTGGAACGTCATTAAGGTCATCTGGGGTCGTGAATGGGACGCGCTGTTGGCAAAAGACCGCGACGGTGCACTCGTGAACCTCATGAATGCGACGCCGGACGGCGACTACCAGACGTATAAAGGCGAGTCCGGTGGGTTCGTCCGCGACAACTTCTTTGGTCGCGACCCGCGCACCAAGGCCATGGTCGCCGATATGACCGATGAAGAAATCTGGAACCTTAAACGCGGTGGACACGACTACCGCAAGGTGTACGCAGCCTACAAGGCGGCGGTCGAACACACCGGTCAGCCCACTGCAATTCTGGTGATGACAGTCAAGGGTTACTCGCTTGGACCCACATTCGAAGCGCGTAACGCTACGCACCAGATGAAGAAGATGACTGTTGAAGACCTCAAACTGGCCCGCGATCACTTCTCAATTCCGATCTCTGACGAAGAACTCGAGAAGGATCCCAAGCTTCCTCCGTACTATCACCCAGGTGAGGACGCGCCTGAAATCCAGTACATGCTGGAACGTCGACGTGAACTGGGTGGTTTCTCGCCTGAGCGTCGCTCCAAGTACACTCAGATCGCATTGCCTGACGACAAGGCATACGCCATGGCGAAGAAGGGCTCGGGAACGCAGGCGATCGCCTCGACCATGGGCTTTGTGCGCATTCTGAAAGACATTATGCGCGACAAGGAATTCGGAAAACGCGTTGTTCCGATCATTCCTGACGAAGCACGCACTTTTGGAATGGACTCGTTCTTTCCAACTGCCAAGATCTACAACCCGCACGGACAGAACTACGTGTCGGTTGACCGCGACCTGTTCCTCGCCTACAAAGAAGCAACCGACGGCCAGATCCTGCACATGGGAATTAACGAAGATGGTTCGGTCGCCGCATACAACGCAGTCGGTACCAGCTACGCTACGCACGGCGAGCCCATGATCCCGTTCTACATCTTCTACTCCATGTTCGGGTTCCAGCGTTCTGGCGACGCTTTCTGGGCAGCAGGCGACCAATTGGCCCGTGGGTTCATTCTGGGTGCAACGGCAGGGCGTACCACGCTCACCGCTGAAGGTCTCCAGCACGGAGACGGACACTCGCACGTGTTGTCATCGACCTTCCCGTCGATCGTGTCGTATGACCCTGCGTACGTGTATGAAATCGGGCACATTGTGCGCGATGGTCTCAAGCGCATGTACGACCCTGAGGACGAACGTCAGGACCCAGACGTTTCGTACTACATCACCATGTACAACGAACCTATGGTTCAGCCTGCAGAGCCTGAGGACCTGGACGTTGAAGGTCTGCTCAAGGGAATTTACAAGCTGTCTGACGGCCCCGAGCTCGACGGCCCTAAAGTTCAGCTTCTGGCATCCGGTATTGCAGTGCCATGGATCATCGAGGCACAGCAGCTGCTGGCTGAAGATTGGAACGTGTCGGCTGACGTGTGGTCGGTGACGTCGTGGCAGGAGCTGCGCCGTGACGGGCTAGCGTGCGATGACGAGCGCCTGCTCGACCCAAGCGCTGAGCGTCGCGTGCCATTCGTGACTCAGAAACTCGCAGACGCGCCGGGTCCAGTCATTGCGACCTCGGACTACACACGTTCCGTACCCGACATGATCCGTCAGTACGTGCCGGGCCACTTCACCAGCTTGGGAGCTGATGACTACGCGATCTCTGACACACGCGCAGCTGCTCGCCGTCACTTCCTCATTGACGCTGAATCCGTGGTTGTCCAAGCGTTGATCAGCCTCGCTGACTTGGGCGAGATCGACCCATCGGTAGCTGCGGAAGCGTCCAAGAAGTACAAGCTCGACGATCCTCGCGCCGGATCGACCGGCAAGGCCGGAGGCGACGCTTAACAGTCTCCCGCGTCA
>CABTZC010000039.1 GCA_902489185.1 uncultured Brevibacterium sp.
CCACCCCGCGGTCCCGACAGGCGTTGGGGGGGGGGGGCCCTTTCCTCTTCGGTTCACAAGGGGGGCCCCGCCAACCCCCCCCGCCTGCAGCACCCCCTGGGAGCGCTCGAACTTCCAGACGGTACTGTCGCCATCGCGGACACTTACAACGGCGCGATCCGTCGCTTCGACCCCCAAACCAACACCGTGTCCACCTTGGCGCGCGGTTTGAAGGAACCGTCGGACATCCTGCTGATGCAGGGAGACGACACCACCTCGGGCTACCTGTTGGTCGCAGAGTCCGCGGCTCACCAGCTCACCGCCGTGCCCATTCCGGAAGAGGCACTGGAAGTCAACGAAGGCGCTCAGCAGACCAAGCGGCCGGTCACAGAGATCGGTCCAGGCCCGCTGGACATCACCGTCGCGTTCACCGTTCCCGCAGGTCAGAAACTCGATGACCGTTGGGGTGACCCCACGTTCCTGCAGGTGTCCTCGACCCCTGAGAACCTCATTGTCGACGGGGCAGGTGGCAAAGAGGGCACCCAGCGCACGGTCACCCTCAACCCCGAGGTGACCTCCGGTGTTCTGCACGTCACCGCCCGCGCGGCGGCCTGCGACGGCGAACCGGGTGGCGAGATTCCACTCCACGCTGCGTGCCACCTGTACCAGCAGGACTGGGGAATCCCGGTCTCCGTGGTGCCGGACGGGCCAAACGACCTGGCGCTGGACCTGCGTGGGGCGTAAGCGCCTACTCTGCTTCCTCTTGTATCACGGTGACGTTGTTACCTTCGATGCGGACCTGTGCGCGCATGCGAGTCGTGACCGTGTCGGTAAACGTGGACTCAAATGCGGTGACGGCGTCGCGCTGTTTACCGCTCACAGTGAATACCACATTGGTTGGCGCCATCTCGATTCCTGATGGGCCATTTTCTAACGTGACGTGAGGGTATGACTTCACTTTCCACTTCACGTCGCCCAGAATCTGGTTGTTGGTTTCTTTGCCAAAGCCACAACCGGCGGGCATGAGGGTTTTCGCTTGTACGCACTGGTCAATCTGTTTCTTGAGAATTTCAGTGACTTTCTTGGTGAGCTCCTGCGTGGGTTTGCCTGTCAAATGGACGTCCGAGGTGGTGGCAGGTTCAGTGACATCGACCGTTTGGTAGTCCGATCGTAAGTAGGTGCTGTTGAACCCGACCGTATAGGTGACGGGGAACAGGACACGTGTTTCCCCTGCGGGTACGGAAACACCGTTGAGTTGCGCGGTGGGCGCGCCGCCGGCGTCGATTGCGATAACCGGCCACTGGTCGACTTTGATGGACCACTTTTGGATAGTGCTCAAGGTTCGTGAGTCGCGAGTGACCCGGAACGTGGTTTCACGTGTGTCGGATCCTTGGACATACGAGACTTTCACGTCGTATTCGTTGTCGTTCACATGCTTTGAGTCAAGGACTTTCGCCTGCTTGGGCACACTGGCTGCACCGGAAAGAATGTCGTCGCTGACGCCGTTCAGCTTGCGATCATGCGGGATGTCCAGCATGGTCAAGGCTCGGTCGGTGTCGTGGTTTTCGAGTGCTTTGAAATATGTGAGGACGGCTCTGCCAGGCACGTGAACAGTGAAGTTGAGGATCGGTACTGAGAGCAGGGTGAGCAGGCACACGATGAGTCCTGTGCAGATCAGTGCAATAGGCAACTTTTGCCTCATGTGCACCTCCCTTTTAGCAGATCCGCAGGCTTTAGTTAATCGTTGAGACCATCAGGTAGAGCTTACAAAACAATTACGTCCACATACGAGAACGTAGAATAAGAGCGTGAAGTTTCTGAAGTGGACAGGTCGTATTGCCGGTGTACTGGTGCTGATCCTTGTGGTGTGTGGCGCCACCATTTTTGGGTTCCGCATGTACAACAAGAGCAAGTACCCGGTGACCCAGGCGAGCGCTGGCTTGAACGATAAAAGTGCGTATCCCACGAATGACCGCGTTCAACCAATCGAAGGGGAGTACCTCAACGGGTTCCACTTCACGCCAGAAAAACGCTCGCATGAAGGCACCGTGGTGGTCTATGGAGGTTCGGAAGGATCGCCCTCATATGAACAAGCGAAGGCTTTGAGCGAAAAGGGGTTTGAAGTCTTAGCGCTCTACTTTTTTGGGCAAGACAACCAGAAACCGTCGCTTGCTCAGGTTCCGCTTGAGCAGTTCAACGAAGTCGTTGAGTACGCGAAAGAGTCAATAGAGGACCCCACCCCCATTACGGCGATTGGAACTTCTAAGGGTGCTGAGTTCACGGCGAACCTGGCCGCTCATGGGTACCCAGTGGACAACCTCATCAACTTCACACCGGCGCATTACAGTTACCCCGGATTGGACTTCAGTTCTCAAGATGAAAAGCCGTCGTTTACCCACGACGGCAAACCGGTTCCGTTCGCGTCGTTTAGGGACGGCGATGCAAAAGTGGGCATGAAACTCATGTGGGACATGGCCACTGCATACCCACCTGAGTACCGCCCTTCATACGAAAACGCTGCCGAACACGCTGACGACCGTACGGCAATAGACCTGTCTGGCTTTGACGGCAACGCACTGTTTCTTGCTGGTGATCAAGACAAAATGTGGCAGGGCGACGTGGCCGCCAAGGCACTAGCAGAGCAGTCTTCCTCATTTGAAAGCGTCATCTACCCCGGCGCAGGCCACTTGTTCGTGGAAGACATTGAATCCATGGGCAACGGTTGGCAGATCATGTTCGGCGGAACCGTGGACGGCAATGCGAAAGCCGCCAACGAGTCGATGGAACTGGTCGCCCAGAAGTTGTCGGAGTGGCACGGGGACAAGTAACTCCGCGCAGCGTCACTTCACGGCGGTAGGTGCAGCATCGTCAACCGGATACGCTTCCATGCGTTCCGTATCAACCTGCACAAACACGTGTGTACCGGCACGCACACGCGTAGCTTGCTCGCTGACCTCGACACCTAATGCAGGATGCAAAACCGGGGACCCGGAACGTTGGCCCTGATCCGAAAAATCCCACAGATCGGCAGTCATCGCCAGACCCACCTCGGTATCCACAGGCGACAAGACCACCTGGACGCGCTCGCCAGCATCACGCACCTGCGTAATAAGCGCCTCGAACACCGTTTCGTCAGTAAAAATCGGGTCGAACTCATCAAAGGACATCGCAACAGCGTTGACAGGGATAGTCACAAAAACTTTCCCATCCAACTCGGTACGAGCCCGCACCTGCGAATGACCAATCGAAAGCCACCCTTTACGCGCCAACCCCGAAAATACGTTGACGCGCCGGTGCGCGGCCGCCAGGTTCGACCTCGGCGTGGCCAGCTGGGCTTCTATTGGCCCCTGATCAGCTACCTGGTCTTTCTCCACCACGATTGTCCACCCGCCAATCACATGAGCGTCGGTGAGTGAAGACGTCGACATAATCAGCCCCAGGTTCAACCGTTCGCACGTGTCAAGAATGCGGTTGCGCAGGGAGGTGCGAGCGCTCGACGTCAGACCGTGTAGTGGGTCAGTGAGGAGCACATGGGTGGTGTTCGTCGTCCGCGCATGTGCGAACCCGGCAATAAGTGGAAGCAACCGGGCGTCGATGTCGCGCACCCGTGCCCGAGGTTGCACGCCCCACAGCGTGCACGTCGCGTCGATTGCGCGATCAAGTTCGTGACTGGCGGACATGTGAACGCGGCATGCGTCACGGATGACGCGCGCGACCCGGGCCCGTGGTGACCGGGGTCGCGGTGTTATTGAAGGGGTGACATACGGGCGCTCCCCCAGGAGCGTCGAAGCGACATCAACGTCCTCACTTTGCCCCATGAGAACGATTCGGTTGAGTTCGCTAAGCTCCTGGGGGAGCCCTTCAGAAATGGCCACTTTGGGTTAGAAGGTTCCGTCCGTCGAGGCCTTGCGGCGGGTCACAACGACAGCCGCTCCACCTACGACGATCAAACCAACACCCAATGCCAGGCCGGTCAGTTCAGTACCGGTGCGTGGCAGGTCATTGTTCGACTCTGGTGCAGGTGCGTTCTCGCCGTGACGTGGCGCGCGCTCTTCCGCAGGGCGACGCGAGGTGTCGGTCGAGTCTTCGCTGTCCCCTGCTTCGGTGCTCTCATCGCTTTCAGCCGGGTCGGTGTCCTCGTTTGAGGAGTCGTCTTCAGCGGGAGCTTCGGAGTTTCCTTGTTCGTCCTCTGAGGTGTCTCCCTGACCGTCCCGGGAGCTGTCGATTTCGGTAGAGTGTCCACCGTCATCTGGCGTAGCGGGAGTGTCGTCTTCCGGTGATTCTTCAGGTGCGTCTTCCTGAGGAGGAAGCACCGTGAATGAACCCGTAAGAGGTTTGTCAAGGTCATCCCCAGTCACCGTCACGATGTACTTACCGGGGTATACCTCTGAACCTGAACCAGCAGCTACACCGGCAGTAGCTACGCCCTTTTCGTCAGCAGTCTTGGTGACTTCATACGCGGAAGTCTTGCCTTCACTGTGCTCGAACTTAAAGGTGTACTTGGACCCTGCGGTCAAACCGGTCACGGTTGCGTTCACACCCTGGTTCTTGTCGCCAAAAGCTTCAGCTGAGATCTTCGAAGGTGAGATTGATAGCGAAGCGTCAGCAGTTGGTGCTTCCGGAGTCTCTTCCGGCGTTGGTTCCGGTGACGGGGTTTCGGTAGCAGGGGCTTCCGGCTCTGGTGTCTGGGTCTCTTCCGGCGTTGGCTTTGGAGACGGAGTTTGAGTTTCTTCCGGTGCCTCTGGAGTCGGTTCCGGTGTTGGAGTTTTGGTCTCCGGCGCTTCAGGCTCTGCGGTCTCTTCCGGAGTTGGCTCCGGCGTTGGAGCCTGGGTCTCTTCTGGAGTTGGTTCCGGTGTTGGAGCCTGGGTCTCTTCTGGAGTTGGTTCCGGTGTTGGAGCCTGGGTCTCTTCCTGAGTTGGTTCCGGAGACGGAGTGTGAGTTTCTTCCGGCGCTTCTGGTGTTGGTTCCGGTGCAGGGGCTTCGCCGTCCGGAGTCACGTTGAAGGTAGCAGGCGGCGTGGTTTCTTCGTCCTGCATCGAACGCAAGGAAATCGAGTACTGCCCAAGGGGCACCTCGGCGCCTTCTTCAACGGTGAAGTAGTACGTTCCATTCACTTCGCCCTTGTTGTTCACTGACAGTTCAGTGTTCGCAGGGTATTGCTGACCATTCGGCCCAGTGGCAAATACTCGAGCGGTGGTGTTGGGTTCGAAGTTTTCGCCCTTGAACGTCACACCCTTTTTAGGGTCTGAAATGTCAGCAACAGACACCGTGGTGTCCGTGACAGTGACCGTTTTCTCAGTGGACTCATTCGACGTTTCTGATGTGTCATCACTGGTTGGGTCTTGTTGTGGTGCAGGGCTTGTAGAAGTAGCGACAGCGGGTGCGGCAATCATGCCGGTAACCGCGGCTGCAACTGCGGGGGCAAGCACAAGACTCGGTAAAGTCTTCACAGTATTGGCCTTTCGGTTTTCGGAATCGACCGCAAAGCCAGTGCTCTACCCACCGAATCCGCGTTGGCTAAGGGGGAAGGCACCGAAAGCGCGGGCGTAGTACACGACCACTTTAAAGCAGACTTGGTTCCATGTCCAAGTGTTTCCGCGCATGTTGAATCAAAACCGGTACCCTATGGGTGTGAGTTTGCTTTCAGATCGTGACATCATTTCTCAGATTGAAGCCGGCCGGATTGCGCTGGAACCGTTCGACCCCGTGCTGGTCCAACCGGCGAGCGTGGACGTGTGCTTGGACAAATCGTTCCGTCTGTTTGATAACCACAAATACTCGTTCATCGACCCTTCGGTTGAACAGCCCGAACTCACTCGGCTCGTCGAAGTTGAAACCGACCAGCCGTTCATTCTCCACCCGGGCGAGTTTGTGTTGGCTTCCACGGCCGAGGTCGTGACACTTCCCACGGACATCGCCGCCCGCTTGGAGGGCAAGTCGTCACTTGGGCGTTTGGGTCTTCTCACGCACTCAACCGCCGGGTTTATTGACCCAGGATTCTCGGGTCACGTGACATTGGAGCTCTCCAATATGGCCACCTTGTCCATCAAATTGTGGCCGGGCATGAAAATTGGTCAGCTGTGTTTCTTTAACTTGAGTTCGCCCACAAACAACCCGTACGGGTCCAACCCAGCTACCGCCAACCGGTACCAGGGTCAGCGCGGCCCCACCGCCTCGCGTAGTTTCCAAAACTTCTACCGGAGCCCGTCAGTATGACCTACACGTCTGCCCATGTGTTGATCGCAGACGCCCAGACTGAACCCACGGACGTCATTGCCCTCATCCGCAATGTGCGCCCGCGCATCAGCGTGAACACCGACACTGGCAGAGTTGAACTGTCACGTCACTCGCACCTCGAAGGGCCAATCACACTCAACGAACGGGACTGCGTTCAGCTTGGGTGCGAACCGAACAGTGTGGTGTTCGCCCTGTGGGGGCCCACAGATCGTGAGACCACGCCGCCCGTGGGTGACGGTCCCCTGGATGAGTTCTTCCCCCACGGCCTGCCCATCAAAGAAGAAGAACGCAACATTGACCTTCTGATGGCACTTGCGCGTCGTCTCCACGGGTCGGTGCGGTTGGCAGGGGACACCTCGGCGCCCAGAACCGTGACCCCGGACCCTGACCACCACGCTGTCTACACCGTGTTTTCGAGCTACTGGTTGGACCCGGGTGTGTGCGCGGACACGGTGCGACATGTGATACCGGACGTTCAATCCCATGAACAGTTCACGCTGGATAAGTCCACCATTGCAGCAGATGACCCCATTCTGTTGGACGGGTATTCGGTGACGGCTACTTTGGCGGCGGGCCCGGATTATCCGGCCGAGGTGGTGGTCCTGGTGGAAGACCGGTTGCCTCCCGCTGTCGACCAGTTTGCGGAGGCGCCGCTCATTTCGTACCTGGTCAGGTGGATCTCACCCGGCTCCGTGGGAGACCCAGACGTGGAGCCGCACGTGAGAGCTCAAGTAGTGGTCGAACTGGAACGCATTGCCGGCGCTCTCATGCGCGCAACTGCCGGAATCGGAATCGATGCTGACGGTTTTCTGGTCACTGAATCGCAACTCAGCGGAGCATGACTCAAGTGCGCGGTGAGAAAATTCTTGCCCACCTCTCATGATGACTGGGTTAGTTGGTCGTCAAGAAAGTGTGAAAAAATAGAGGTTCGAGCAGATGAGGGGAGGGCGACACATGGGCGCAATCCTTTCAATCTTCCTTGTTGCCGCATGTTTTGCTCCCCTTCTTTTCCGCTTCCTGGGACGTAACGCGTTTCTTCTTTTGGCCGCGGTGCCTTTCACCGGCCTCATCTTTTCGATCATCCAAGCGCCGGCTGTTTTAGCTGGTCGTCCACCGTGGGAACTCTATGACTGGCTCCCCGTGTTGGACATGAGCATTATCTTCCGCATGGATACACTGTCGTGGATCTTGACACTGATGGTGACCGGTGTGGGGACGCTGGTGTTTGTCTACTGTTCCCGCTATTTCAGCGAGCGTGATCCGGGGCTGGGCGAGTTCGCGGCTAACCTCACCGCGTTCGCCGGCATGATGTACGGGCTGGTGCTCGCCGATGAGCTCCTTGTCCTGTTCATGTTCTGGGAAGGCACCACGGTATTTTCCTATTTGCTCATTGGGTTCTCATCGACTCGTCAGCAGAGTCGCCGTGCCGCGCTGCAGGCTTTGGTTGTTACCACGTTCGGTGGGCTCATCATGTTACTGGGAATGCTGATGCTCAGCCACCAATATGGCACGGGACGCATCTCAGACATCACGATGCGCGGTTACCTCGAAGGCAACGTGGTTGTTGCTATCGCCATGTTCCTGATCCTCATCGGCGCACTGTCTAAGTCTGCGCTAGTGCCCTTCCACTTCTGGCTTCCAGGTGCCATGGCCGCGCCCACCCCCGTCAGCGCGTACCTCCACGCTGCTGCAATGGTGAAAGCTGGAATTTTCCTCATTCTTCGTTTCTCTCCCAGCTTTTACACCATGCCAGGATGGGTGCCCGTGCTGGTCACAGTCGGAGTTGGGACCATGCTGATTGGGGCGTGGCAAGCGCTTCGAGAGTTCGACCTCAAACTCGTATTGGCGTACGGGACTGTCTCCCAGCTGGGATTCCTGACGGCGGTGTCTGCGTTTGGCACCCGAGGTGTGACTCTTGCGGCTCTTGCCTTGCTGGTGTCACACGCGCTGTTCAAATCCACCCTGTTCCTCACAGTGGGAATTATTGACCACGCGGTAGGTACGCGTGACTTGCGGAAGTTGTCTGGGTACGGAAAGCGCGACCCATGGCTTGCCGGTGTAGGAATACTTGCTGCCGCATCGATGGCTGGAATCCCGCCGCTGTATGGCTTTGTGGCGAAAGAGGCAGTTTTCGACACCATTCTGGCTACCCAATCGAAAGCCGGATACATCGCACTGGCTGGCATTCTCATGGGCTCAGTGATGACCGTGGGATATGCGTGGCGCTTTGTATACGGCGCATTCGCCACCAAGGAAAATGTCGAGCCCGTATCCGGGCACTCGACCAGTAAACTCCTCATGCTTTCCCCGGTTCTCCTTGCTGTTTTGCTAACCGTCATGGGTCCTCTGAGCTTTATCCTCAACGTTCCTTTTGACGCGTACACTCACGATTTCTCTGGGAACAGTTATCACCTTGCTCTGTGGCATGGTTTCACGCTGGCATTAGCGCTTTCCGGTGTCACATTTGTAGTAGGTGCCGTTCTTATTTATGCAGGACCATACGTTTCGCAGTTCCAGAGTCACATGCCCACCATCATCGATTTTCCGCGGGCGTACAGCAGGATCATCCAGGGACTCGTGACGACGGCGGCATATGTCACCTCGCGTACCCAACGTGGCTCAATGCCGTTCTACCAATCAGTGATTTATGGGGTGGCGATCGCGGGGATGGGCATCACACTTCTTGCAAACAACTCGTGGGGTGTGCTGCCTGAATTCGCGCAGTCGTGGGGGCAGATAGGAATCGCCGCCATCATCATTCCGGCGGCACTTGCTGCGACCATCGCAAAGAAGCGATTCCAGGCTGTATTGATTGTCGGGGTCACCGGGTACGGCATGGTCGCGTTTTTTGCGATGCAGGGTGCTCCGGACCTCGCATTGACACAAGCCCTTGTTGAAACCATCACGATTGTAGTGTTCATTCTGGTCCTTCGTCGCCTGCCGGTGAACATGGCAGGTGACCCGTCAAAGAACTTCTCCGCACCAGTGCGTGCGATGATCGGGGCCGCGTTCGGTGTGCTGATGATGGTGGGCGTGGTCGTTGCAATGGGTAATCGAATCCACACGCCGGTCTCCGACGTGTGGGGTGAACTCGCATACGAAGTGGGTCACGGCAAGAACATCGTTAACGTTGCGCTGGTAGATATTCGCGCGTGGGACACCATGGGCGAACTCTCCGTTGTGGTGGTCGCCGCTACGGGTGTTGCGAGTCTCATTTTTGTGCAATCGCGAGAGCAGAAACTGCAACGGGTCGATTTCCCGACTCATATCCCGTCTGGTCTGAGTCGTTTTACCGTCCCAGTCGCAGATGAATTCATGCCCAAGAGCACACGTGAGAAAAATGGCGAAGCGCGCGGCAGTGACACCCATGAATCAAAACGGAACGCCTGGCTCATGGCGGGGCGAACGCTGGCTCCGCGTCACCGATCCATCATGCTGGAAGTTCTTGTCCGTCTTATTTTCCACGCCATGCTTGTCTTCAGCGTGTACCTGCTGTTCGCAGGCCACAACGCACCAGGTGGAGGGTTCGCAGCTGGATTGGTAGCCGGGCTGGCTTTCACGGTGCGGTACTTGGCAGGTGGGCGCTATGAACTTGCGGAAGCGGCCGTTTTTGACGCCGGCCGAATGCTCGGTACGGGGCTTGTCGTTGTCATGCTTACAGCTCTTGGGGGACTCCTGTGGGGCGAGGCGGTGCTGCAATCGGAGTACTGGTCAACCACGCTACCGGTCTTAGGCGAATTATCGTTCGGAACGTCGACCCTGTTCGATATTGGCGTGTACTTTGTGGTCATGGGTCTCATGCTCGACATTCTGCGCTCGCTGGGTGCAGAAGTCGACCGTCACCAAGAAGCCGATGAACAGCGGTTGGCAGACGTTTTGGCTGAAGGTGACGAGCAGGCAGACAGGCGGAAACTCTCTGCGATCATGGGGCGGATCGACAGTTTGTGCGGCCGGGTCGATGGGCGAGGTGATGGCCTGTGAGCACCTCGCTGATCCTGCTCATCACCATGGGGGTCCTCATGGCATGCGGTGTATACCTCATGCTCGACCGTTCACTCACCCGTGTTCTCATTGGGTTCTTGCTCTTAGGCAACGGGGTCAACGTGCTGATCATGCTCACCGCAGGACCGCCGGGAAATCCCCCCATCACCGACGGCGTTGACTTATCTACTGCCGGGATGAGCGACCCGCTTCCACACGCGCTCATCCTCACCGCGATCGTCATTACTTTCGGTATCTCAGCCTTCATGCTCGCACTCATTTACCGATCCTGGCGGCTGGTGCGTGCAGAAACCATCGACGACGACATCGAAGACTTGGCAACTGCCCAAGAACAAACCCTTCGCCTTGCTGAAGAAGCACAAACCAGCGAAAACCAAGACGACACCGAATTCGGTGACGAAGCAGACCACCCGGTGCCCGGCGCGGTTGATTTGGACGATGACGGAACACCGGAAGAAAGAGGTGAGA
>CABTZC010000040.1 GCA_902489185.1 uncultured Brevibacterium sp.
CGAGGTCGACGTCGCTGCCAAGGTCAAGGAACTCACCGATGGCAAGGGCGCAGACGTGGGCTTTGAGTGCTCGTCTGTCCCGGTCGTCCTCGACATGCTCATGGACGCTGTCCGTCCCGCCGGCGTCATCGTCAACGTGTCGATCTGGGGCTACAAGCCCGAAGTCGATCTGCCGAAGCTGGTTCTCAAGGAAATCGACCTGCGCGGAACCATCGGCTACGCCAGCGACCACCCGGCCACCATCAAGCTGGTGCAGGAAGGCGGACTTGACCTGTCGAAGTTCATCACCGCCCGCATCAAGCTTGACGAACTGGTCGACAAGGGCTTCGAGCAGCTCATCAACAACAACGAGCACCACGTGAAGATCCTCGTGAACCCCAACGCCTAATCACGTAGGGCCCATAACCGAAAATGGCCTGGTTCAGATTCAGCTCTGAACCAGGCCATTTTGTTGAGCTTGATCATGGCTCAATGTTTCTACACGATCATTCCCGTCGAGTAGGTAAACACCCTTAGCGCAGCACGTACTGCAGAGTTTGAACCACCTGCTCCGTCGTTTCGCACCATCCGAGCGCGGCCGCGTCAACCTCTTTGAGCGGGTGAACGATGTCAGCTGAGTGCAACGTGATGTACGGGGTGCCCAGCGCAGCTGCATACCCGGCGTCAAACGCCGCGTTCCACTGCTTGTACTTGTCGCCAAAGCGCACAACCACAAGGTCAGCTTTCTCAATGAGAGTGCGCGTGCGGATCGCGTTGACTTTCGCCGACTGGTTGTCTCGCCAGAACGATGTCTGGGTTTCTGCCAAGTGGTCACCGGCTGCATCGCTCGCGTCGTGATCTGTCACTGGGGCGGTAAAAACGACATCGAGGCCAGCAGCAGTTGCTCCGCGCTCGATTTCTTCGCGCCATTCCGTGTGGATTTCGCCAGAGAGGTACACGTTAAAGCTCATGATGCTCCTTTGTAGTTCTTGCCTATGCGTCCATTATGCGTGAGTTCTGTGCTTAACATGTGACTCATGAACGATTCGCCCCTTGACCTCACCAGCATCCCTATTGGGGAGTACGCATTTCCTGGCCCGCTCAGAGATGCGCTGGTCAGCGCAATTCTTTCAGGGGAAAAGACCTCAACGGCCACGCTTGTCGAGGAATTCACGCGTGCAGGTGAGCCGCTTCCCTCCCCCACTGGCGGAGACCTCGAGGCAGTGATCGACTCCGAAGGAAAGATCGTGTGCGTAACGCGCACGACTCGCAATTACGTCACCACGCTGGCGCATGTCACCGATGAGCACGCACGCAAAGAGGGCGAAGGTTACGCAGATGCGCGCGAGTGGCGAGTTGGACATGAACGCTTCTGGACCTCGGACGAATTTATTACCGCGTTAGGCGACCCACCGTTTACCCTCACCGATGACGCGCAAGTGCTGTGCTCAGAATTTGAAGTCATTGAAAAATATGTGTAGCTGGCCTAAAACTGCCCGCTAGCCCTGCGGTTCTGGCCCAGCCAAATGCGTGTAGTGACGAGTTGCAGGTCTCCAATACGCCGCCCTCAGCGCCGTCAATTCCTTAAACCTGGTCGGAGTAACCTGCTCAAGCCCCTGCATGTAATCCGGCACCAACGCGCGCGGAATTCGCAAGCCCACCGTCAGGTGAGGGATCCATTCAGTCCCCCGCCCGTCAGGGTTGAGTGCACAAATGTCACGTGCAGCCTCGGTCACGGCACTGTCCGTCTCAAGCAGCCAGGCGATCGTCTGCTTACTCCGCGTCCCAAAAATCACGGTTCCCACACGGGTGAACGTCGCCGGTACCACGGGAGGCAGGATCTCAGCGGCACGGGAGACCACCTCGGGAGACATACGGGGCGCGAACGTCACCGTGATGTGCGGGCGCTGGTTTTGTTGCGGAAGGCCGAGGTCGTTGAGGGCAGAGAAAATGTCCCGCACCTGTTGTTCCTGGTCAGGTGGCAGGTAGAAAAGAATGTTGTCCGGTGAACGCACGCTCATATGGTGTGCAGTCTAGTTGTTTGCGCGCTGAAGAACAGCGGAACTGAGCCAGGTCACATGGTCCTTGGCTTCATCGAGAGACAGCTTTTTCGCCCCCAGTTGAAACATGAGGCCATCGCAGGTAGCCGACAGCAACGAAGCGGCACGCGGAATGTCCGCTTCGTCGATGTGCCTTTCATCAGCCAAGGCCTCAAGCCATCCTGTAATTCGGCCCAAACCTACCTCGTACAAGCGCGACAACATCTGCGCGGGCCCCTCCCCAGACTGAGAGTCGAACAAACGCGCCATCTGCGCGACCCACGCGCTCACCATCGCATCAACGCTTTGATCATCGGGAGGCAAGAACTGGATCATGCATTCGGCCAACCGCTCGTGCGGTGGCTGGGAAGAGTCGCGAATGTTGAGGTCCGGAGTCGCGGAAGAAATGAGACGCTCCGCCACCGCCCGCCCGAGGTCGCGTTGGGTGGGAAAGTAGTGGCGCAGAGTGCTGGCACCAATTCCCGCATGTTGCGCAACCGCTCGCACAGTCGCGGCTTTAGGCCCTTCCTTCTGCGCGAGTTCAATTGCCGCCTGGATGATTTCTTCTCGCCTATCCGCCACCGGCACAACACCTTTCTTCTCGTCTGAACTCTCCTCTTGACAGTGTAGTACATCGTGCTAGTACACTGAACTAGCACACCGTACTACTGAGGAGAAAAAATGCTAGAGGCACTTCAAGACTTCACACTTTCACTTCCCGAATGGGCACGCTGGACCGGTGTCATCCTTATTTCAGCGATCCCGTTCGTTGAGTCCTACCTTGGATCAGTAATTGGAATCATGGCGGGCGTCAACCCGGTCGTCGCGATGATTGCTGCAATCATCGGCAATACTGCATCGATGCTCCTCCTGGTTTTTGGAGCACACAAACTACGCAAACGAGTAAGCAAAAACGACGAGTCTTCCATGGGCCCCAAGAAAGCGAAGCTCAAGAGGCTGTTCGACAAATGGGGCATTCCCGGCGTGAGCTTGCTAGGTCAGACATTCCTACCCAGCCAAATCACATCCATGACCATGGTGTCCTTTGGAGCGTCACGCAACGCGGTGGCTGGTTGGCAGTTCGTGTCGATCGTGCTGTGGGGTGTGTTGTGTGGGTCGCTCGCGGCCGCTGGGATCATGGTCTTTGGGTAAGCAAGGAACGTCCCGAGGTCGTTCAAAGTTGCGAGTCCAACCCCCGCGTGGCCCTCACTCGACGCACAGTATGGAACACCTGATGGGCAAGAATCACAACAACTCCCCACGCAGCCCCCACGCCGAATCCTGCAATGACATCCGTGAGCCAGTGGTGACCTAAGTACACGCGACTGAGACCCATCGTCAACGCGTAGGTACCACACAGCAAAACAGCCAGAACCCGCGCGCAAGTGCGCGACATCCACAGCACGAGGAGGTACGCAGTGACAATCATGATCGCGGTTGCCGAAAGCGTGTGCCCCGATGGGAACGACGGTGACACCTCGTACGGAGGAATAGCGTCAACGCGAGGTGGACGTTCACGGCCCACAATCTCTTTCCCCGCAATCGAAATACACACAGACCCAAGCGCGCTCGCCGCTAAAAGAACTATGGGTCGCACCGAGCGCATAAGACTCGACAAAACAACAATGAGCACGAGGCATACGACCACGCCACCCACTTTTCCACCAACGTGGGTATAGGCGTTAACCGCTGAGTTGAGCCACGGCGCCCGGATCGACAGCATGAAATTGAGAACCGGTTGATCGATGTGGGCCGTGCCGTTTTCATAGGCAACCTCTTCATAAACCTCACCCGTGAGCTTTGCTAACACCGCAAGGACCGCTACACCAACCGCCAAAACAATCGTCATCACAGCCCAAGGCCCAAGCCTGCGGGCCAACCACACAAGGATTGATTCTAAGATTTCCTGACCACGGGCAAAGAACGAGCGCATCCAGAAAGCGTACCCGAACAACCAACTCGTCTTCATCGACCAATAGCGATATCATCGATGTATGACGATGACAGCTCGTGAAGGCGCCCCATACACGGAATTCAAAAGCTGGGCGGCACTCTTCAAAAGCCTTGCCGACCCGCATCGACTCCAGATCATCCAACACCTGCAGTTGGGCGAACACCGGGTTGCTGACCTTGTCGACCACCTCGCGCTTGCCCAGTCCACCGTGTCAACGCACGTAGCCTCGCTTCGCAACGCCGGCCTCCTCGCCAGCCACACGCACGGCAGAGCCACCTACTACACCTTGGCGCATCCGCAGGAAACTACCCAGCTTTTAAAGGCCGCCGCGGCTGTCCTGACAAGTGCAGACACATGTATTGAGTCCTCACAACAGAAGGGCACCGGCCATGCCTAAATCGACCTCGCATTCTATTCACAACCACTCCCACGAGGGACACAACCACAACATTTCCGCCGACGCCGACCGTAAATATCTGTGGATGGCCTTGATCATCCTGGGGGCGTTCATGATCTCCGAGGTCGTCGTAAGTCTGATGACGGGTTCTCTGGCATTGCTGTCGGACGCCGGACACATGCTGTCCGACGTGGGGGCCATTGCGCTGGCACTGTGGACCATTCGACTGGTAGCCCGTCCCCCAAAGGGAGCGCTGACATGGGGGTTAAAGCGCGTTGAGATTATCTCTGCCGCAATCAACGGCATCACGCTTCTGGTTGTTGCCGGCATCATTGCCGTTGAAGCGATCCGCCGTTTGTTTGAACCACCCGAGGTCGATGGCGGCCCGGTGCTGGTCGTTGCCTCAGTGGGGGTGGCGGTCAATATCGCGGTCGCATGGTTGGTTGCGCGCGCTAACCGTTCGAGCCTAAACGTGGAGGGCGCATACCAGCACATTCTGACAGACCTCTACAGTTTCATTGGAACGATGGTCGCCGCCCTGATCATCATGTTCACTGGGTGGGTGATGGCTGATGTTATTGCGTCGTTGCTGGTATGCGGGCTCATGGTGTACGCGGCATGGAATCTGCTCCGCGACGCCGGCCGGGTTCTCCTAGAAGCGGCGCCACAAGGAATTGACCTGGAAGAAATCACGGAACACATCCTTGAGCTGCCCCACGTGCAGCGTGTACACGATTTGCATGTGTGGAGCGTCTCAACTGACCTGCCGTCCCTTTCGGCGCACGTTGTTGTCGACGAAGAGTGTTTCCACGACGGGCATATCCCCCAGCTACTCGATCAAGTGCAGGACTGCGTTGCGGGGCATTTCGACGTTGAGCACTCCACGTTTCAGTTCGAACCACCTAAACACGGGGGCCACGAACACTATACGCACCCATAGTTTTGAACTGGGCCCCGAAGCTTCACTTTGACGTGAAACGCCATGTACACATATGTCGATTTCATCGACATATTGAGAAGATATGTCGAAATTTCTCCGTTCTTTCGACATATCTTGGCTAGGCTGACACCCATGTGGAATCAACCAAATGAGCCTTACCAAGATTTGCCGCCGCTTCCGCCTAAACAGCAAATCGAGACTCCGGCCGTGTTTAAAGCGACCATTGAGGCTAGTCGCGCGCTTGCACGTCTCGACGGCGCGTATAAGCGTTTACCCGACCCTACAATGCTCATCAACTTGATTCCGCTTATGGAAGCGCAAGCTTCAAGTGAGATCGAGAACATCATCACAACCAACGACGAGCTTTTCAAAGCAGCCAACGGTGCGCTACAAGAAATCACCCCACAAGTAAAAGAAGCATTGCGATATAGGGAGGCTCTCCGCGCGGGTTACGAGTCTTTACAAGAGCGACCAATCACGACGCAAACTGCAGTAAAAATTTGCTCACATTTGCAGGCCGCTCAGGCGAAAATCCGCGATGTGTCCGGCACCTACATAGGAAATCCAACATCTGGAAAGCGCATTTACACGCCTCCAGAAGGCAGAGATGTCATTCTTGGCCACTTACGGGCATGGGAAGAGTTCATACACGATAATCACCAGCTTGACCCGCTTGTTGTTATGGCTCTGGCGCACTACCAGTTTGAAGCGATACACCCATTTTTTGATGGAAATGGTCGAACTGGCAGGATTCTCAACCTGTTGATTCTTATTGAAAAAGAACTGCTGCAGTTGCCGGTTCTCTACCTTTCAGGGCATGTTGTGCGGAACAAAGACAAGTACTACACACTTCTAAACCGGGTGACGCAGCACGGCGAGTGGGAAGCCTGGATTCTTTTCATGCTGGCTGGTGTTAGATCGACCGCCGAATGGACCTTGCAGTTAGTGGAAACCACTGACCGGATGCGAGAAGAGACCGCTCAAAAGATTCGCGACCACTACCCACGACTGCCCGCAAAAGAACTCACTGAGTTGATGTTCAGCCAGCCATACCTTCGAATCGACAACGTCGTAAACGAGGGACTTGCCAAACGCCAAACTGCTTCAACGTGGCTAAATACGCTTGCAGAAGCGAATCTACTCACAAAAGAACGTGTAGGACGCAGTGTTCTCTTCATCAACTCTGAACTGCTCAAGACTCTCTTCAACACGCCTTTACCGCAGTAAGCGTGATGGCGATGTGAACCCTTATGTACACATATGTCGATTTCATCGACATATTGAGAAGATATGTCGAAATTTCGCCGTTTTTTCGACATATCCCTCATTTGACGCCCCGCTCACCACGGCCGCGCAGACCAACTTTTCGGAACGTGGCGTGGCCGAGGTCGATTGCGCCGAGCGCCCAAGAACCAGGACCCGATTACCCAATAGGATGGAAGCGTGCACATACATGTGCAGTGTCAAACTCGAAGGAGGTGCGCGATGAGCGCAGAAGACAAGTTTGAAAACACCGCTGACAAAGTGGGCGGAAAGATTCAGGAAGGTGCCGGAAAGCTCACCGGCGACAAGGAAACCGAAGCCCGCGGAAAAACTCAAGCGGACAAAGCTGACCTGAAAAACAAAATTGAAGACGTCAAAGACACCGTAAAAGGTGCCGTAGACGGCCTACTTGGAAACGACAAGAAGTAACGCAGCGCTGTTCCCGCTGGGAACCCCCGGCGGGAACGTCCCGTTTCCTCACAGGACCCAGCAACGCAACCCACCACATGCCACACGATCTCGTCGACTTAGTATTTGATGGACAATGCGGCTTTTGCACGCGCGCCGCATACGCAATCAAGCGCTTTGATACGAAAGCTCGCATCCGCTTGCATCCCGCTCAACGGCCCGGCGTGCATGAAAGGTTCAATCTCACGGAATCTGACACACAGAAAGTAGCCTGGGCCTTCACTCACAACCGCAGAGCCTCCGGAGCTGAATCGATCAACCTTGTACTTGACGTCATCTTTGGGACACACTTCTTCACGAAAATCTACAGGTTGCCCGGAATTCACTTCCTGCAAGACCGCGCATACACCTGGGTCGCCGAACACCGACATCTACTCAGAGGAACAACTCCGTGGTGCCAGACGCACCCAAGCGACTGCAACCTCGGGACGCAAACAGCACAGTGCTCATTGTGTTAGAAAGGTGATGACCCGAAAGCTCACACGCAAGGTTAAAAACCCCGACAAACCAACCTAAGACTGTTGAGCATTCAACCTTTAGAAGCGGAAAATGACGACTATCGACATCAACTCAGACCTTGGAGAATCTGTTGCGGGCGTTGCTTTGAGCGACGACGACGCGATTCTTGATGTCGTTTCTTCTGCCAACGTAGCTTGTGGTTACCATGCCGGGACACCTCACGGAATCGCGGCAACAGTGCAGTCAGCAGCACGTCGAAACGTTACAGTCGGCGCCCACCCGTCATACAACGACCCCGCCGGATTTGGCCGTCGTTTCATTGATTACGACCCCAAACAGCTCGCTGATGAGGTGCTCTATCAGATAGGCGCTCTCGACGCGATCGCGCGCTCCCACGGAACCCACGTACGCTACGTCAAACCCCATGGAGCGCTCTACAACGAAATCGTGCACAACGCCACCCACGCGCAGGCCGTCGTCGACGCGGTGCGCGCATTCTCCAGAAACATTCCTCTGCTTCTCTTGCCCGGTTCGGTAGCTGGCACAATCGCGCACAAAGCCGGGATTGACGTGATTACGGAAGCCTTTGCAGACCGCACTTACAACCCAGACGGCACGCTCGTATCGCGCAAAGAAACCGGAGCCGTCGTCACCGATATCAACCAGGTGTGCACCCGTGTCATCGACATGGCCACTCAAGGAACTGTGACCGCCCGCGACGGCTCCACAATTCGCATCGAAGCCCAGTCAATTTGTGTCCATGGGGACTCCCCTGGCGCAGTCGAAATGTCCCGAGCCATTCGACAAGCACTCACAGAAGCCGGCGTGACGGTGGAAAGTTTCGCATGAAGCCCGAAATCCGTCTCATGGGTACTCGGTCGGTCCTCATTGACCTCCCAGACACCCGAACTGTCATGAAATGGCACGCACATCTACATGCACACCCACTAGACGGCCAAATCGAAGTCATTGCGGCAGCGAACACGCTTCTCTTCAAAGCAGACTCACGCCGAACTGCCGATATGGCCTTACACGCCTTGCGCGCTCTCCAGCCACCAGACGTACGCGGACAGAAGAACAAGACTGTTGAGATCGATGTCATGTACTCAGGGGAAGACCTCGAAGACGTCGCGAGCCTGTACGACATGTCAGCTCAAGCCCTCATCGACTACCACACAGGCGAGGAATGGACAGCGGCCTTTGGCGGCTTCGCCCCAGGTTTCGTCTACTGCACCTCTGCGACACATTCCTGGGAAACGCCCCGTAAACCATCGCCACGGACACACGTTCCAGCTGGCTCCGTTGCTCTAGCCGGCCCGTATTCCGCTGTGTACCCCATTGACTCACCTGGCGGTTGGCAGCTCATCGGAACCACACCCACAGCAGTGTGGGACGAAACCCTGAACCCGCCTAACCTCATCCGGCCCGGCGACACGGTGCGCTACCGCGCTGTCACTGAACACATCGAGGTGAAGCCGCGAACCACCTCGGCATTTTCTTCTCACCACTCCCCTCAGCACGGGACTCCCGTGGCCACCGTGACCGAGGTGGGACTGCAAACTCTCTTTCAAGACTTGGGTCGCGTGGGGCACGGCGATGTGGGAGTGTCAACATCCGGAGCCTTAGACCGCGGGGCCGCCCGCCAAGCCAACCGCATCGTGGGCAACAGTTCGAGCGCCACGGTGATTGAGTGCCTTTTTGGCGGGTTCACTTTCTGCGCTGACGTAGACCTGACATGTGCAGTCACGGGCGCCCAAGCGCCACTGACAATTAACGGTCAGTCGGTACCTCTGCGGACCCCTACCGTGGTGCCCGCAGGTGCCACACTCTCCATTGGCGCGCCCACGAGTGGAGCGCGTAACTACGTGGCATTCCGAGGTGGTTGTGCCGCTCACAGCGTGATGGGATCAACATCCTCCGACACACTGTCGAAACTGGGCCCAGACCCCATTGTTGCCGGTCAGAAGCTCAGCGTTGAAACACGCTCAGTGCCTTCGGCAGTGGGTGTAGCCGAACCCAGCACCTTGCCTGCGCGACTTGACTCAGTCACGTTGCGCGCTGTTCCTGGCCCTCGAGCACACTGGTGCGCACCCGGCGAACTAGAGACGCTTACCACGCAAAGCTGGACGGTGAGCCCGACGTCAAACCGGATTGCTCTTCGGCTTGCCCACGAAGAAGACGGCCGAACACTCAAACGAGCTGAAGGCAAAGGAGAACTCGCCAGTGAAGGCATGGTTTCCGGAGCCATCCAGGTCCCGCCAGAGGGACAGCCAGTTCTATTCCTCGCCGACCACCCAGTCACCGGAGGATACCCAGTCATTGCCACTGTCGTGGCTGAAGATCTCGACATCGCCGCACAGCTGTCCCCGGGAGCACGCATACACTTTGACCTCGTCGATATTCCAGGAGAGACAGCATGACTGTGAAATCTGTTCTTATCGCAAATCGCGGGGAAATTGCGGTGCGGATCGCCCGCGCCGCAGCAGACCACGGTCTGCGTTCCGTTGCCGTGTACTCTGACGCGGACGCCAACGCTGTGCACACCCGTATCGCCAGCGAAGCCTACCGACTCCCTGGGACATCGCCATCCCAGACGTACATGAACATTCCTGCGATCATTGAAATTGCCCTTCGTTCGCAGGTTGACGCTGTGCACCCGGGATACGGGTTTCTGTCTGAAAACGCTGAGTTCGCCGCCGCAGTAACTGAAGCTGGCCTCACGTGGATCGGCCCACCTGCCGAGGTGATCGAAACCCTGGGAAACAAAGTGAAAGCACGCGAGATTGCAGTGAGCGTGGGTGCACCTTTGGCTCCCGGTTCCGACGGGCCCGTGGAGCACTGGGAAGATGCCCACGCGTTCGCACAAGAGCACGGGTTACCCATCGCCATCAAGGCAGCATACGGGGGCGGTGGTCGTGGCCTCAAGGTTGTCCACGAACTCAGCGATGTTGAAGACGCTTTCGTCGCGGCTGGGCGCGAGTCCCGTGCTGCGTTCGGACGTGATGAGTGTTTCGTTGAGAAGTTCCTGGTCAAGCCCAGGCACGTTGAAGCGCAGATTCTTGCTGACACACACGGCAACACTGTTGTTGTTGGTTTGCGCGACTGCTCTTTGCAGCGCCGCAACCAGAAGCTCCTAGAAGAAGCGCCCGCA
>CABTZC010000041.1 GCA_902489185.1 uncultured Brevibacterium sp.
CGAGCCCAGCCTCTTTCGCTAACCCTTCGACGGCCTCGGCGAGCCCTTGCGGGTTCATCCCACCGGCGTTCACCACAACCTTGACGTCTTTACGCACGATCACATCCAGGTTCTCGCGCAACTGTGCAAGGAATGTTGTGGCATACCCTTTTGCCGGGTCCTTTGCACGTTGCCGGGCCAAGATCAGCATGGTGAGCTCTGCCAAATAGTCGCCAGTCACCACATCTACCGGGCCGCCGTGCAGCATTTCGGTCATTGCGGAGAGTCGGTCGCCATAGAAGCCTGAACAGTTGGCAATGCGAACGGGCCGTGACCCAGGTCGATCAGAAGACATGGTTCGCTCCTTTGCGCGTCGTGTTGTTGTCTACTCAAGCACCAAAACAAAAAACATGCAACCGTGATTGTTATTTTTCTTGTGTCCACGTATGCTTCAATTACGCCACCTCACACAGGCAGGAACTACTAGACGCAAAGGAGCTCTAGAAGTGGATGATTTACAAGCACTGCGTAAAACAGTTGCGACGTTCGTTGAAAGAGAAGTCAATCCATATGTCGATGAGTGGGAACGCACGGGCATGGACTCGCGCAAACTGTGGAAGTCGGCAGGCGACCTAGGTCTCCTGGGGCTGACATATGACCCGGAGTACGGCGGAGGTGGGGCATCGCTAGCGTATTCAATGGTTCTTGCCGAAGAGCTGGGCAAAGCCGACGCAGCCGGTGTTGGCTTGGGGCTCACAGCTCACGCCAACATGGCGACTCCCACCCTCAACCAGCTGGGAACACCAGAGCAAAAAGAAAAGTACCTTCGACCCGCGATTTCCGGAGATGCGATCGCCTCAATCGGCGTGACCGAACCCGACGCCGGAAGCGACGTCGCCGCCATTAGGACAACAGCCAAACGCGACGCCGACCACTGGGTGATCAACGGTCAAAAAACCTTCATCACCAACGCTTCGCACGCAGACTGGATCTGCATGCTCGTCCGCACGTCAGACGAACCTGGGTACCGCGGAATGTCACAAATCATCGTGCCCACTAACACCTCGGGCTTTGAAGTCACGCGCGTTCTGGACAAACTGGGGAACCGTTGTTCCGACACATGCGAACTGCGCCTGACTGATGTTCGCGTGCCTGTCACCAACACGATCGGTCAAGAAGGTCGGGGCTTTCAACAACAGATGCTCCAGTTCCTCATTGAACGCCTGTCCGGAACAGCTTCGATGATCGGCTCATGCGACCACGCACTCGAACGCACTCGCGAATACATGCGCACCCGCAAGGTCTTTGGCCGCTCCCTGGCACAGTGCCAGTATCCGGCGTTCAGGATCACCGAACTGCAAGCCGAAATCGAGATCCTCCGCGAAAGCCTCCACGGAGCAGTTCAGCGCGTTGAACGAGGTGAAGACGTGACCCGTCTAACCTCGGCTGCCAAGCTCAAGGCCGGACGCCTGTCACGCGAAGTCGCCGACTACGTTGTGCAAGTACACGGTGGAATGGGCTACATGGAAGAAAACTGGACGGCGCGATTCATGCGCGATTCGCGACTGACATCAATTGGCGGTGGCGCCGATGAAGTCATGCTTCAAGTGCTTGCCAAACTCGACGGCTTAGACGTGTAAGCCACTCAACCCTCAAAACTTTGGAGTCTCATCATGAAATCAGACGTTTCACTCGTTGACCCACTGGAATACAACCTCGCAACCCGCAATGCTGCCGGGGACATGCTTCTGCGCGTGGCATCAGTCAGCCCACATCGCGTAGCAGTGATCGAAAAAGACACATCGCGGACATACGCCGAACTCAATGAGCACTCGAATGCGCTCGCCCACAAACTCTCCGAAATCCACAACGATCGAACCAAGCCGGTCGCCCTCCTCATGGGCAACTCGTACGACTTCCTCGTGGCGTACTTTGGGATCGTCAAAGCCGGGTTGACCGTCATGCCGATCAACTTCACATTAGGTCCGGACGACATTCAGTGGATACTCAATGATGCCGATACCCTCACAGTCATCACTGACGACACGTTTGTGTCCGTTCTGACAACCCAGACTGCACAACCCGCACCCACACCAGCCAATGTCATCGTGAGGAATACAGACACCTCGGACGGTGCACCTGCCGAGGACTCCCACATCGACTTCCACGATCTGCAGAGCCAGGGAAGCGTAGAACCACTCGAACTCATCATCAACGACGATGACGTAGCCCAGTGCATTTACACCTCGGGGACCACTTCGCGTCCCAAAGGGGCGCTCTCAAAGCACTCTGCCGTGGTAACAGCCGCCTATATGAACGCGAACTTCTTGGGAGTGAGTTGGGATAACGGCCCCACGCCGTTCCTTAACATACTTCCGCTCTACCATGTGACCGGTTTGAACACGCTCGTTGTGCCTGTTCTCTCTTTTGGTGGAACGGTCATTCTGCACAATCCATTCGATCCAGCGGAATGCGCGAAATTGATCGAAAAGCACAACGTCGAAATCATTATGGCTCTGCCCATGATGTTCGGAGCGCTTCTGCAAGCAAACGAACAGGTGCAGGCGAACATCAGCTCGGTCACAACCGCAATTTACGCGATGACGCACATGCCCGACTCCGTGCTGACGGCTCTCCAAAAAGCCATGCCGGATGCACGCATCATCCTGGGGTCAGGACAGACCGAGGTGCTCCCGGCAACCGTCCACCATTGGCCGTCACAAAACCCAGAGAAGCGTGGCTCGTGGGGAATGCCCGTACCAAGTGTGCGGATGGAAATCATGGGTCCGGACGGCACACTCTTGGAGCCCGGGCAGGAAGGCGAAATCGTCTACCGTGGCCCACACGTCACCCCTGGTTACTGGAACAACGCGCAAGCGAACGCGGGTGCTTTTGCCTACGGTTGGTTCCACTCCGGCGACATTGGCTACAAAGACGATGACGGCACGGTCTGGTTTACCGACCGCGCAAAGGACATCATCAAGACTGGTGGCGAAAATGTGTCGTCGCTCAAGGTGGAGCAGATCCTCTTGGACGCACCTGGCGTGGTTGAGGTTGCTGTAGTTGCTGCACCAGATTCACACTGGGGCGAAGCTGTCACGGCCGTCGTCCTTTCCGATCGCGTGGAGTCAGCAGATGCCCCCGCCTGCGTTGAACTCGAAAAGGAGATCATCGACTATGCACGCGCTCGCATGTCTGGGTTTGAAACTCCCAAGAAGGTGAAGTTTGTTGATGCTCTTCCCCGCACCTCCACGGGGAAGATCCGTAAGAACATCCTCCGCGACTCACTGAAATAGCCACACACGTAAACGGCCTTCTTAGTTATAACTAAGAAGGCCATTTCTTTTGATCATGTGGTTTAGGTTGCTCAGTACCCCTTGACGTCTTGACGTCCAGGCACGTATTCCCAGTGCCATGGTTCATACTTCGAGGACTTAGCCCAGTCTGGGTTTTCCCAGCCGTATTCGTGACCGTGCTTAACTAGCCAGTCATATAGTGGCCCACTTGCTTGCGCAGCACCGCCACCAAAGTCGATTGCGAGTCCCATACCGTGCAACGAGGTTCCTGGCTTAGCCGCCAGGCCTGGCTTGCGACCCGCAACGCTCACCTGTGAATCCAGAGTGCGGTATGTGTCAGTGAGTTCGAAGTCTTTTCCGGTTTCCGCTTTGTAGGCTGCGTTCATTTTTGCAAATGCAACAGCGGCGTCCTGGCGCAGTTTGTGGTCACCGATCCCCAGGTTGCACAGCCACTCTTCTGGCAGCTGCCCGTTTTGCGCTTCACCTTCTGGGACCTTGCCTTCACAGCCAGGCAGGGCGGTGCGCTTCACTGAAAGTGACGATGCGCGTGGGTCGCCCTTCGAGTCGGCTTTAACGCCGCCAACTGCGCCGTTTTGTCCGACCAAAACATCGTCGTCACCGTTGGCTCCGCCGGAAATACTTTCACTTGAAACTGCGTGTGAACTCGCAGACGCTTCAGCAGAGACTTCGCCAGTCGAACTGGCGCCTACGCCGGAGAAAAGAGTTGCGGTCATCGCTGCGCCGGCAACAGCGAAGGTGCCAACCGCAGAAAGAGTTACATTGCGTTTGCGGCGCAATGCCCGCAGCGCTGCACCGTTTGACCCGCGAACAGCTGGGGCAACCGAGGTGACCCGAGGCTCAGCGGAAGATGAAGTGAGCTTCGCGAAGGTGGGAAACCTGCGAGACTGCGCCTTGCGCGCCCGACGAAGATCTCGTCGCCGTATCGCAGGTTGCGTGGTTTCGTTTTCCACCTACTTCTCCTCACATCATTGACTGCTCATGTGGCGTTACGCCCATGTCACAACATAGTAACGAAATGTTACGGTAAGTCATAATTTTGTGACATTCAAGCTTCGAATATTGTGCCACACCTCACAGATCCATTCAAAAGCGCTGGTCACAACCACTATGAGTGCGGCAACGATTCCGACACGCGTGTTACACATCGCAGTTTAGCGAGGCGTACGAGGCTGGTTTCGTTGCATTGCGTCATGCACTTCACCCACCAGCTCCTCCAGAACATCTTCCAGAAACAGCACACCTACGACCTGTCCTTCACCATCGATAACGCGACCCACATGGTTACCAGCATGTTGCATAGTGGCGAGCGCTTCTTCAATCTCATCAGTGACCGACACCGACGTCATGGACCGGAAACGCTTGGCAGGCACCGGTTCGGTGTACGTCTCAGGAGTATCGGCATACAGGACGTCTTTAACGTGAATGTAACTGTCGGGACGCCCATCGCTGTCGACGAGAATATAGCGCGAGTACCCCGTGCGCCCCACGAGATGTTCAAGGTACTCGGGAGTCGCATCGACACCGACCGTTACGACGGAACTTAAGGCCACCATGACGTCGCCAACCGACTTGTCAGAGAACTCAAGCGCACCCTTTAACAAGTCAGTTTCATCGTTGAGCAGGCCTTCACGCTTAGATTCGGCAACAATCTGCTGGACTTCTTCCACGGTATAAGCGGCGTTAACGTCATTACGTGGCGTCACTCCCACAAGCTTCAGCAGAAAATTGGCAAACCAATTCAGTGGATGAATCACAAACCCAAAGATCTTGGCCAAGAACACAAGTGGAGGAGCCAGCAACAAGGCTGCCGTACGTGACGTCGCCAAGGCAATATTCTTAGGAATCATTTCGCCAACTACCACGTGAAGGTAGGTCACAATACCCAAGGCTAGAACGAAGCTGATGACCCCCGAGGCCTGTTCCGGGATCGAGAGATATTGAAGTGGACCTGTAAGAAGGTGGTGTATTGCTGGTTCGGAAATGTTACCGATAAGCAGTGAACACACCGTAATACCCAACTGACAGATCGCCAACATGAGCGACACGTGTTCCATGGCATACAGCGTTGTCTTTGCTGATGAGCGACCCTCTTCTGCCAACGGTTCGATTTGCGCACGCTTTGCAGACACGACAGCGAACTCAGCTGCAACGAAGAATGCATTGCCTGCCAGCAAGAAAACCAGCCAGACTATTCCCATCCAATCGTTCATGCGACACCGCCAAGATAGTCGGGAACCAGACGGAGCCTCTCAATCCTGTGGCCATGCATGCGCTCAACCACAAGTGAAGCGTCCTTCACCCGAACAGAATCTCCTACATCTGGGATCTTCCCCAGAGCAAACATGACGAAACCGGCCATCGTTTCGTAATCCACGTCTTCAGGAATCTCGACCCCAGTCGCCTCCGTGACGTTGTCGGGGCGCAAACTACCAGGAACCAACCATGTCCCATCGCGCGCTGGACGCACTTGTACACTCAACCGGTCATGCTCGTCGACCACTTCACCCACAAGTTCTTCCACGACATCTTCCAGCGTCGCAACGCCAGCCGTTCCGCCATACTCGTCGATCACCAAGACCATCTGGTTGCCGCGGGTCCGTAGAACCACCAGAAGGTGGTCGACAGGCATTGTCTCGGGGACCTCGGACACATCCGTCATTAACCCCGCGGCAAATGCGTCTTCACGGTTGGCAAGCGGCACGGCAACTGCCTGTTTGACATGCACAACCCCCACAATGTCATCACGTGAATCCCCCACGACCGGGAACCGAGAAAAACCAGTCTGACGGGCAAGTTCGGTAATTTGCGCGGCCGTAGTGTCCTTTTCAACCGTGACCATCCGCGTCCGAGGTGTCATCACATCTTCCGCTGTTCGCTCAGAAATGCTAAGGGTCCGTGCCAGAAGATCCGCAGTTTGCATATCCATGGTTCCCTCGTCGGCCGAGTGGCGCACAAGGCTTGTGAGCTCTTCTGCAGACCGGCCGGCTGAACTCTCCTCCTGGGGCTCAATCCCCATGGCAACAAGAGCCTTGTTGGCAGTCCCATTGAGAAGCGCAATAACCGGGCGGAACACGATGGAAAACACGTACTGCACTGGCACTGCAAAACGGCCAGCCTTCATGGGCGCAGAAATTGCAAGGTTCTTAGGCACAAGCTCACCCACGACCATCGACAAAACAGTTGAAACAATAAGTGCCACCACTAAAGACACGGCACTTGATACAGCTTTGCTAGCACCAAAGCCTTCAACTAACGGAACTAGAAGAGCGCCAAGCGACGGTTGCATGAGATAACCCGTGAGCAGAGTGGTGATCGTGATACCCACCTGCGCGGCGGACAACTGCGTCGAAAGGTGATGGAGACCTTTTTCTAAGTATTTAGCACCTGTTTCGCCATTCCGGACTGCTTCGTCGACAGTGTGTTTGTCAAGCGTTAGGAGTGCGAATTCAGCTGCAACAAAAACTCCTGTGCCTACAATCAGGAGAAGCGCTAAAGCAAGATATAGCCACTCCATTTATTGCACAAATCCGGGTTGGCTAAAGGGAAAATCGGCAACATGCCGAACTACTGGAATGCCGGCCTCACGCCGGCCGAGACTGTCACTCGTCATAGACCTTAAGCTTACCAGCTCTGTAAGCGTGGTTGACCTTCGTCATACCCCGCGGCCGACTGGATTCCTACAACTGCTCGTTCAGCGAATTCCGGAAGCGAGCGAGCGCCTGCATACGTGCACGAAGAACGCACACCCGAAGTGATTGAATCAAGAAGGTCTTCAACTCCAGGATTCTGCGGATCAACAAACATGCGCCCAGACGAAATCCCTTCTTCAAAAAGGGCTTTGCGCGCACGGTCGAAAGGCGATTCGTTGCGCGTTCTGTTGGCTACTGCACGTGCGGAAGCCATTCCGAAGCTCTCCTTATAGCGTCGCCCCTTTTCATCTACGAGCATGTCGCCAGGGCTTTCGTGAGTGCCGGCGAACCATGAACCGATCATGACCTGGCTAGCGCCAGCAGCCAGAGCAAGAGCCACGTCACGTGGATACTTCACACCCCCGTCAGCCCACACGTGTTTCCCACATTCTTGTGCAACCCGTGAGCATTCGAGTACCGCAGAAAACTGTGGCCGACCCACTGCTGTCATCATGCGGGTCGTGCACATGGCTCCCGGTCCCACACCTACCTTCACAATGTCAGCACCAGCTTCAATGAGATCCCGAGCACCGTCACCAGTCACAACGTTTCCAGCGACCAACGGAAGCCCCAGGTCCTCAGCCTTCACAGCACGTAGCGCCTCGATCATCTTTTCCTGATGGCCATGCGCCGTGTCCAATACGAGCACATCGGCGCCGGCCTCAGAGAGCGCTTGCGCTCGAGCAACCACGTCACCATTCACACCCAAAGCCGCGCCGACCCGCAAAAGACCGCGCGCATCCACAGCGGGAGAATAAATAGTGGAACGCAAAATCGACGCGCGCGTCACACAGCCAACAACCTCGGCGCCCGAAAGCACCGGAGCATAGTCCAACCGAGCGTCAACAAGTTTGTCGAATAAGTCACGACGGTTGCCCGCATCACTGAACTCTGCAATGTCAAACGTGACCTGTGGCTGCTCCATCACATCAGCAAGCGAGGTGAACTGGTCAACTCCCTGGAGGCTTTCCTGCGACACTATTCCGGCGAACTTGCCGTCTTCCAGCAACACTGCACACCCGTGGACACGCCTGGGCATCAGATGAATGGCTTGCAGAACCGTATCTGACACCGACAGTTTCAGTGGTGACTCAACAACAGGGTGGCGTCCTTTGACCCATTCGATCGTCTCCGCCACAACAGGAACGGGAATGTCTTGCGGAAGAATTGCCATGCCACCACGACGCGCAATTGTTTCCGCCATGCGACGCCCCGAAACAGCCGTCATATTCGAAGCGATGACGGGAATCGTTGTGCCCGTTCCGTCTACTGAACTCAAGTCCACGTCAAACCGTGATGCCACTGCCGAACGGTTGGGGACCATAAAAACATCGGAATATGTTAAATCGTGAGATCCTGGTTCAGTAATAAAGCGCATGTGACCATTCTCTACAAGGTGTCTTCAAACAACAAAGAAGTTTGCCGTGTAGGGTTAAAATTGCTCTGATTGAACATTGCTACGAGTTGAGGAAGAGGGCGATTCGCGCCGTGTCCGAAACAACACCTACTGATCTCGCTGGGGATTTTGGCTCCAACGAATGGCTGGTCGAAGAACTGTACGAAAAGTACAAGAACGATAAGAACTCAGTTGACAAGTCATGGTGGACCTTCTTTGAGAAGTATGAGGGCGCTCCAGCAAGCACCTCCGGAGCCTCCGCGTCGAAGTCGGCTTCTCAAACCTCTACAGACAGCAAGGACGCGAAGAAGGCTGAAAAAACTCCCCAGCCTAAGGCCGAAGTAAAAACCAAGGGTGTTGAACCATCGGTCAACGAATCTGAAACCACCAAGGCTGAATCCAAGGTTGCTTCACAGAAGAAGTCTTCCCCCACCCAGTCAGCACCTAAGGCCAGCGACGAGAAGGCCGAGGACGTTGTCACCAAGCTCCGTGGCCCCGCTAAGCTCATTGCGGAAAACATGGACGCCTCCCTTGAAGTCCCTACCGCAACATCGGTGCGCGCTCTTCCAGCCAAGGCACTCGTTGACAACCGCATTGTCATCAACTCCCACCTGCGTCGCACCCGTGGCGGCAAGGTGTCTTTCACCCACCTCATCGGTTTCGCGGTCATCCGTGCGCTCAAAGCGTTCCCAAGCCAGAACGTGTACTACGACATCCGCGACGGCAAACCAGTCATGGTGCAGCCAGCTCACATTAACTTTGGACTGGCAATTGACATCCCTAAAAAAGACGGCACACGTTCGTTGCTCGTGCCCAACGTCAAGAAGGCTGAAACTCTGACGTTCAAGCAGTTCGTCGACGCCTATGACGACCTCGTCAACCGTGCACGGGCTGGTAAGCTCACCGCTGACGACTTCGCTGGAACTACGGTGTCGCTAACCAACCCGGGTGGAATCGGAACGGTCCACTCGGTTCCGCGTCTCACCAAGGGCCAGGGATGCATTATTGGCGTCGGAGCCATGGTGTACCCGGCAGAGTTCCAGGGCGCAAGCCAAGAGACCATTGACCGCTTAGGTGTATCTAAGGTCATGCACCTCACCTCCACCTACGACCACCGTGTCATCCAGGGTGCCGGTTCAGGTGAGTTCCTCAAGCTCGTCCACGAATACCTCCTGGGCGCCGACGGCTTCTACGACGAAGTCTTTGAGTCCCTACGCCTGCCATATGAACCTGTTCGTTGGCAGCCTGACGTTCACACCGGCGACCAAGACGACGTGTCGAAGGCTTCACGAGTAATCGAGCTCATCGACGCCTACCGCACGCGTGGTCACCTCATGGCCAACACCGACCCATTGGTGTACCGCCAGCGCAGCCACCCAGACCTTGACATCAACAACCACGACCTCACCCTGTGGGATCTGGAACGCAAGTTCTCCACCGGGGGTCTGGGCGATGGTTCCCAGATGCGTTTGCGCGACATTCTGGGTATCCTGCGTGACTCGTACTGCCGTACCACCGGCTACGAATACATGCACATTGCTGACCCTGAACAGCGCCGTTGGTTCCAAAAGAGACTTGAAGTTCCGCTACAGGAACTCAGCCGTGCTGAACAGGGCCACATCCTGGGTCGCCTGAACGCATCTGAGGCATTCGAAACGTTCTTGCAGACCAAGTACATCGGTCAGAAGCGCTTCTCGCTCGAAGGTGGCGAATCCACCATCGTGCTCCTCGATGAGGTTCTCAACCGCGCAGCTGACTCCGGCATGCAGGAAGTTACGATCGGTATGGCCCACCGTGGTCGCCTGAACGTTCTGACCAACATCGCTGGCAAGAGCTATACTCAGATCTTCCGCGAGTTCGACGGAACTCAGTCACCCGACTCGTTCCAGGGCTCCGGTGACGTGAAGTACCACTTGGGTATGGAAGGCTCCTTCACTTCGCCAGACGGCAACACCACCAAGGTGTCAGTAGCCGCTAACCCAAGCCACCTCGAAACCGTCAACCCAGTTCTTGAGGGAATCACCCGCGCTAAGCAGGACGTGTCGTCTGACGACACCCAGGACTTCTCGATCCTGCCGGTGCTGGTTCACGGTGACGCTGCGTTCGCCGGTCAGGGTGTCGTGTACGAAACCCTCAACCTGTCCGAACTCCGCGGATACGCCACGGGTGGAACTATCCACGTTGTTATCAACAACCAGGTTGGGTTCACCACGCCTCCGGCTTCGGCACGTTCGTCGTACTACTGCACCGACGTTGCCAAGGC
>CABTZC010000042.1 GCA_902489185.1 uncultured Brevibacterium sp.
TGTCGGGGTTATGGCAATACTGACAGCGCAACGGGCATCCGGCCACGAACATGGTCATGCGGGTACCAGGCCCGTCCACCGCGGTGACCAATTCCCACGAGTGCAAGGACCCCAGCTCACCCGAACGCATTTTGGCTAGACGTTGACTCCGGTCAGTGTCCCCGGCACCGTCCAGTCCCGCGGTTCCTGCACCGCTCAGGCGGTGAGCCGGCGAGAGGAAGACCTGGTCACCGGCCCCGGGGCAAGCAAATAGCTCGTTTTCGGGGACGGTGACGCGGGTGTGGTTCGTCATGAGCGGGGTCCTTGTTGGAGGTGTTTATGCGTTCTGGTGGAACGTGCGCGAAAGAACGTCGAGCTGCTGTTCACGCGTGAGCTTGACGAAGTTCACGGCGTAACCGGAGACACGTACCGTGAGGTTGGGGTACTTTTCCGGGTGCTCAATCGCGTCTTCGAGAGTTTCTTTGTTTAGGACGTTGATGTTGGCGTGGAAGAGGCCGTCACGCACGTCGTTCTTTTCGCGGTTTTCGCGCATGGCGTTGAGGCGTTCGTCGAAGGTTGGTGTGTTTGTTTCAGTGGTTTCAGGGTTGGTGGCTTCGTTCGTCATTGTGGTTCCTTTTCGCCGAGGTGTCAGTGAGTTGGTGTGGGAACGGTGGGTTGGGAACAGTTGGATAGGAAACGTGTCAGTAGCCGTTTGGGATGAACCCGGCGTCAAGGATTCCCACGAGGTTGTTCACGCGTTCATCCTTTGTGCGTCCCAGGCCTGCTGGCGTGATCGTGTTGGTGAGTGAAATACCGTCGAGGGCATCGTTGTAGTCGAGTTTGCCTACGCTGAGCATTGATGCGACCATGCCGTGCGTGTCGGCCCCGTTTTCTGGGTTGGCGCCCGGCGAGAACGGAGTTCCTGCCTGGTGACCAGACGGGAACGAACCGGTTGCTTTGCCGTACACCACGTTTGAGGTGATGGTGAGTACGGACTGCGTGGGAATCGCGTCGCGGTACAGCGGAATCTGACGGATTTTCTCCATGACGGTATAGACAACGGTTGCGGCGATGTCGTCGGCGCGGTCATCGTCGTTTCCATAACGTGGGAATTCGCCTTCCGTTATGTAGTCGACGACCAGGCCGGTTTCGTCACGCACGGGTGTGACTTTCGCGTACCGAATGGCAGAAAGTGAGTCAGCCACGATCGACAATCCGGCAATTCCGCACCCCATGGTGCGCACGATGTGGGAGTCGTGGAGTGCCATTTCAATGGATTCGTATGCGTACTTGTCGTGGCAGTAGTGGATGATGTTGAGCGCTTCGACATAGGTTCCAACCACCCAGTCGAGCATCTGCTCATACTTGTGCCACACTTCGTCAAAGTCCAGCGGTCCGTCTGAAGTGATGGGTATGTACCCATCCACGACCTGTTTGCCGGTGACTTCGTCACGTCCACCATTGATCGCATACAAGAGAGCTTTCGCTGCATTGACACGCGCGCCAAAGAACTGCATTTGTTTGCCCACGCGCATAGGTGACACACAACAGGCGATCGCCGCGTCGTCACCCCAGTGTTTGCGGATTTCCCTGTCTGATTCGTACTGGATCGACGAGGTTTCAATTGAGATTGCAGAACAGAACTCTTTGTACCCCTGTGGCAGGTCTTTGTCCCAGAACACCGTGATGTTGGGTTCAGGGGCCGGACCTAGATTCCGCAGGGTTTGGAGTAGACGGAACGCAGTTTTGGTGACCAGGGTGCGACCGTCTTCCCCTATTCCTGCGTCTGACCATGTGGCCCAGTATGGGTCGCCGGAGAAAATCTGGTCGTAGTCAATAGTGCGTAGGAAGCGCACAATGCGTAGTTTGATGACGAGCGCATCAATGATTTCTTGAGCGTCGCTTTCAGTTATACGTCCGGCACGCAGGTCACGCTCAAAGTAGATGTCAAAGAAGTTGGACAGACGGCCAATCGACATAGCTGCGCCATCTTGGCTCTTAACCGATCCCAGGTAGGCAAAGTACGTCCACTGGACGGCTTCTTGGGCTGTGCGCGCTGGACCCGAAATATCGAATCCGTAGGAAGACGCCATGGCTTTCAGCTTCTTGAGTGCTTTGATCTGTTCTGCGTGCTCTTCCCGGTACCGGGCCCAGTGTTCGCTAAACGGTTTGTCCAGCACCGCGTCTTTGTCGCGCTCTTTTGATTCGATGAGTGCGTCCACACCGTAGAGTGCCACACGGCGGTAGTCACCAATGATGCGTCCGCGGCCGTATGCGTCAGGGAGGCCCGTGACAATGTGAGACGATCGCGCAGCGCGGATCTGCGGGGTATAAATGTCAAAGACCGCGTCATTGTGGGTTTTGCGGTATGAAGTGAAAATCTTTTTGATGTCAGGGTTAGGTTCTTTCCCCGCTTCTTTGATGGCAGTTTCCACCATGCGCCAGCCACCGTTGGGCATCATCGCACGTTTGAGAGGAACGTCCGTCTGCAACCCTACGATCACGTCGTCATCTTCAGAGATGTACCCCGGACCGAACGCGTCGATGTCTGCCGGAGTCTGGGTGTCGACATCAAAAACACGCTGGGCACGTTCAACCGACAGGTATGTGGTCTCAAGCGTTTCCCACAGAGACTTCGTTTTGGCGGTTGGCCCCGCGAGAAACTCAGCGTCGCCGTCATACGGGGTGTAGTTGCGCTGAATGAAATCGCGAACGTTGATGGAATCTTGCCACGGGCCAGGCTTGAAACCGGCCCATGCTTCGTGGGGATTGGTGGTCTGGAAACGGTTGAGGACGTCGGTCACGACTACCTTCTTTCGGTGCGCCCAAGGGGGCCAGATAGCGCACGGACTCTTTGGTCCGCACGTACTCTATTCAGACACCTACAGGGTAGCGAACGAAGATGAATATTTGGTGACTTCTCTGCGGTTCGACACACCTGAAACGCACGCTCTCATGCCACCCGTTTTGCTTTGTCGATCGTGGCCTGTCCCAGAACGCGGGTGCCTTCGTAGATCACCATGGTCTGTCCGGGTGCGACCCCAGAAAGCGGTTCCTTCACCGCAACGTGGAGGGTCTGCCCCGCAGGCCGAGGTGTGGGAACGTTGTATTCGGACTCCGGGGCCTGCGTGACCACGTCGCCGAGCCACACGCGGGCGGGAACGGGTTCGGCGTGGGCGCGGATCTGCACTTCGCAGTCCAGTGCGGTGTCTTCTGAGTCGCCCATGTTCTGCGCTGGCTGGCCACACCACGTGGCGCGGATTCCTTCGAGGCGATCAACCGACAAGGCCTCGCGCCCACCCACGGTAACGGTGTTGTTCCTAGCGTCAATGTCAACCACGTAGCGGGGTTTGCCGTCGGCTGCCGGGCGTTCCAGCGCAAGGCCCTTGCGTTGGCCAATCGTGAACGTCATGGCTCCGTCGTGCTCACCCAGCGCGTTGCCTTCTTGGTCCTTGATGAGGCCCGGGCGCATGGGGATCTTGTCAGCAAGCCACGCTTTCGTGTCCCCGTCTGGGATGAAACAGATGTCATACGAGTCGGGCTTGTTCGCCACGGGGAACCCGCGGTCGGCGGCTTCCGCGCGCACATCTGCTTTTGATGCTGAGGCGCCAATAGGGAAATAGCAGTGGCGCAACTGCTCTTCTGTGAGCACACCCAGCACGTAGCTCTGATCCTTGTTCATGTCCACGCCGCGGTGCAGCTCCGGATGGCCGTCCTGGTCGTACACAATTTCCGCGTAATGCCCAGTTGCAACGGCGTCGAAGCCCAAGGCCAGCGCGCGGTCGAGCAAGGCCGCGAACTTAATGCGTTCGTTACAGCGCATGCACGGGTTTGGGGTTCGGCCCTGCGAGTACTCCGCGATGAAGTCATCGACAATGTCTTCTTTGAACCGTTCCGAGAAATCCCACACATAAAACGGGATGCCCAACATCCCCGCAACACGGTGAGCGTCGCGGGAGTCTTCAATCGTGCAACAACCTCGGGAACCTGTGCGCATGGTGCCAGGCATTCTGGACAGAGCCAGGTGTACGCCCACCACCTCGTGGCCAGCGTCGACCGCACGGGCAGCAGCCACGGCGGAGTCAACCCCACCTGACATGGCAGCCAAAATCTTCACGAAGTTTCAGTCCCTTCTGTATGTGTACTCATCCACGCCGGCGTTGCGGACACCATGCCGGCCTTGCGGGCGTTTTCAACGACCTGGGGCAGTACCTTCAACAGCGCGTCAATATGTTCTTCAGTAGTACCCGGTCCCAGAGTGAACCGCTGGGACGAACGCGCGTTGTCTTCGCTACGCCCCAAAGCTAGTAACACGTGACTGGGCCGATTTACTCCCGCCGAACACGCCGAACCTGTAGCCGTGTCGAATCCCGCCATGTCTAAGCCGAACAACAACGTGTCGCCCTCGCAGCCGGGGAACACAAAGTGGGCGTTGCCGGGGAGGCGGCCGTCACCTCGGGGGCCGGTCAGTTGAGCGTCCGGAATCCGTTCCTCAATACCAGCTATCAGACGGTCACGCAGGCGAGCGATGCGCACCTTTTCGCCACGATTTTCCGTAGCCAGGCGGGCGGCCGTGGCGAACGCGACAGCACCGGGGACGTCCAGAGTCCCGGAGCGCACGGACCGTTCCTGCCCTCCCCCGTGAAGCACGGGAACCGCGTTGACGCCACGTTTGAGGATCAGCGCGCCAATACCCACGGGACCGCCCAGCTTGTGTGCGGTCACAGTCATCGCGTCCACACCCGCTTCGCTGAAATTCAGGTCCACATTGCCCAGTGCCTGCACGGCGTCGGTGTGCATGAGCGCGCCGTGAGCGTGAGCCAGCTGAGTGATTTCGGGGACCGGCTGGAGCACGCCGATTTCGTTGTTCGCCCACATCACCGACACCACCGCGGTGCGCGAACCGTGAGTTTCGAGCAGTTCACGGGCAGCGTCTACCCGCACCACGCCCTGCTCATCGACCGGCAGGGTGATGATGGTGGCGCCTTGTGTTTCGAGCCATTCCGCGGTTTCCAAAATAGCCGAATGCTCAATCGCCGACACCATGACCACGGGCCGTTCAAGTGGGGCGCCACTTGTGAGGTGGGCTTTGTTTGTCTGCCAGAAGAGTCCCTTGAGTGCCAGGTTGTCGGCTTCCGTACCGCCCGAGGTGAACACCACTTCCGCTGACTGCGCCCCCACACACTTGGCGAGTTGTTCGCGGGCAGCTTCAAGGCGCATCCGGGCCGACTGACCGGATGCGTGGAGGGCCGACGGGTTGCCGACCTGCTGAAGTTCTTCAACGTATGCGTCCAAAACCTGCGGTTGAATGGGGCAGGTGGCCGCGTAATCTAAATAGATGCGCATGAGACTTCTAGTGTAGGTGCTCTAAAATAGTTCGGTGCTCTTCATCTATACAGTTCTCCAGTATGCCGTATGCGCGGTGATCTTTGTGTGGTCGATCGTGACGGCACTCCGTAACCGTCATGCCTCTCCCCCGCTGGTGCTGACCACCGCGGGACTGTTGTTGTTGTTGATTGTGCAACTCATCATGGGTGTCGTCATGTGGTCCACCCAAACAGGCACCGACCCCATCCTGTTCTTCGGCTACGTGCTCACCGCGATCGCCGTTGTTCTTGCCTCCGGTTACTGGGCGTTTGCCGAACTGTCTAAGTGGGGGCCTATGGTCTTAGTAGTTTCTTCATTTACCGCTTTCATCATGGTTTTTAGGATGGATCAGATTTGGCAATAAGGAAGAACCGCATGGGTGGTGGTGGCAACGCCAAGACGGCGAACCCGTATTCGGCAATGCATTCTGGACCGGGTCGAGTTCTCACCGCGGTTTACGCGGTTTTCGCTTTGTCAGCTACCGCGCGAGCCAGCTACCAGTTTTACCGCGATTTTGAACACGCACCCCTGGCTTACTCGCTCAGCCTGTTTGCTGCAGTTGTCTACGTCGTGGCCACCGTGTGCCTGGTCATTGGCAACAAGGTGACGCACCACATTGCCGTAGCCGCGGTGTCCGTCGAGCTGGTGGGCGTTTTGTCCGTGGGTCTGCTTACTGTGCTGGACCCTGAACTGTTCCCCGCTGCGACCGTGTGGTCCACGTTTGGGATCGGCTACGGGTTCGTGCCGTTGGTGTTGCCGTTCGTAGGACTCTTCTGGTTGTTCCGCGTGGGACGCAGGGCGCGTTCTGTGTGACCCACACGGCTTGAAACGCGGTCCTGCTCTACCTTGGTTTAAACCCGCAGCACGTTCAGCTTTAGTTCTTTTCGGTACGCGATTCCAGCATGAACCAGCCGGTTCCAACGGCTTTCACGCCATCAGCTTCACGCACCATGAATGGAACCGATGTCTCGATGATGACGCGGTTACCTTTTTCTTCAGTCGTTTTGACTGCTTCGACGGCTTTGGGCAGGGTGACTGCGTATTCAGCTGGAACCTCGAGTGTGAGCGTGCACCGGATTTCCCCAAATCCTACGGCACCGTCCGTGGTTGCCAATGTGTATGCGGCGAGGTTCACGTCCTCATACGGTTTGCATTCGGTTTTCACCTTGTCGAACTTGTTGTCGCCCTTTGAATAGTCATCCACGTACTTCCGAAAGTCTGCAAAAGCTTCGCCTTCGGCTTGTATTTTGGCGTCGTCCAGGTGTTCCTTTTTGCCGTCGCTTAAGTATGCGGATACCACGTCCGAGGCGTCAGCGAGTTTCTTACTGAACTCACCTGGGGCGCGTTGGGCCGACCCGCCTTCGTCAACCGAGAAACCGGGCACCTGGTCGTCAGGGACGAAAAGCGCTTGAGTGACCGTCCATTCCTCTGTTGCCGATTCCCTAGTGACAAGGAGCGCCTGAGAACCGGCCTTTTTCTTGTCGACAGAACCAAAAGCCATGAACCACATGGGGTACTTTTCGAAGTTAGGGCTGGCCGCCAGAACAGACGAGAAACGAGGAGACGAAAGTTCACCTTCGGTTTTTTCAGCGATTGCAACTTCTGCGCGTGTTCGTTGCAGCAGTGGACCAGTCTGGATCTGATCGAGTTTCTTGTGATCGCCTTTGAGAGCTTCGTCTAACTGGTCCGAATAGTTTTGAAGGAACTTAGACGCTTCTCCCTGCCGAATACCTGGGCGCGTGTATTTTTCAATCTCGGGTTGTTGAGGCTGTGCAACAGGTAACCCGCAACCGCTGAGCGTCACTGCCATGACAGCGGCAAGGGCACCCACGCCGCGGGCGGTGCGTTTCTTGAAGGGGGCGCGGACTCTTTGGGCAATCCCGGAACCTGAGGCGACCTCGGCACCCTTTGAGTTATGACCCACGTTGGTTTTCTTCTTCACGCGTGGCTGTTCATTCCGCCACCACATGAAAAGCGCGAAAGCCACGGCAAAGGCAATGACAGACAGTGCAATCCCCAGCAGACAAAACGCCAAAACACCCTTCACTTCCAAAGAGATCCGCACGGTAGTCCCATCGAGGTTTGTGTTCTCACCGGTGGGTGCGATCATCACCATTTGCGGTGTGCCGTCAACGTCAAAGGACCGCGACACATGGGTGCCTTCCGTGGTGTCGATCCACCAGTCACGGCTCTGTGCGGTCTTCGCCGGCTGGCTCTCCCCTGCAACGGAACGAGTGATGATATCCCGAGGGAACTTCACCTCAGTGATCTCTTCGTGTTTCACACCGGTGAGAAAACTCGAGGTGTCCACGCCGTTGGCCACACCCAACATGATGGGCTGATCCGAATCAGCACTGATCGTGGCGGTCGTTTTGGTGAACGGAATGTTCTGCTGGTCAAATACCACCGCGTACGTGCCGTCGGCAACCTTGTGGGGTTTGGTCTGTGTGACATCGTCAAACCCCACAACGGACAAAGCCGAAGTTACCAAGATGAGGCTGAGTACCCCCACGAGCGCACTCAGACCAGAAAGAACCAAACGAATCATTAGAACAGTGCGCGCATGAGTTTGCCACGAGCTTGTGTCACGCGTGGATCAGTTGGACCAACAGCTTCGAAAAGTTCCAGAATGCGTTTGCGAACGCGCTCCTTATCATCTCCAGTGACTTTGCTCAGGGTAGCGATGAGGCGTGCGAAAGCGTCGTCTACGTGACCGCCACTGATGTCAAGGTCTGCGCACTCGAGAGCGGCGTCGACATCACTGGGGTCTGCAGCTGCACGAGCTCGAACGTCCGCAAGGTCCTTGCCGCGTGTGCGACGCAACAATTCCACGCGCGCAAGCCCACTCTTTGCGTCTTCATCGCCAGGTGTTTCGTTGAGTGCATCCTGGTAGACCTGAGCAGCCCGGTCCAAGTCGCCAGCTTCAAGCGCCTCAATGGCTTCTGGATGCTTTGGACCGGCGGGTTGTTGGGGTGTTTCACCCGTGACTGCACGTTTATTGACGCCGGCTTGAGCAGCAGCAGCAAGAAGCTGGTCGAAAAGTTGTTTGATCTGTGGCTCAGGTATGGCGGCTTGAAACAGTGGCACCGGCTGACCCTTGACCAGCGCTACAACCGTTGGAATGGACTGGACCCCAAATGCCTGCTGGATCCGAGGGTTCTTATCGACGTCGATCTTGGCTAGTACGAGCCGACCGTCGTAGTCGCGGGTGACTTTTTCGATCACGGGCGACAGTTGTTTACATGGCCCGCACCATTCTGCCCACAGATCAATGACCACGGGCACCTGGGTTGACAGTTGAACAACAGCTTCAAACGACTGCTCGTCAACGTCGAACACCAACGCCGGAACATTCACCCCGTTGGGGTCCTGGGCCGGTTGAGCGTGCGGCTGTCCAGCCGGTTGCGTGTCTGCGCCAGTGTTACGCGCAGGAGTACGAACAGCCGACAGATCGAGCCCCTGTGGTTGTGCTTCTTGTTGCCGTGGGTCGAATACGCCTTCGTTGCTCACCTTGTGACCTTTCCCTGTGAACGTTTAGTTTATCGTCTACACGAACCTTGGCACGCGTGCGCGCACCGTTCACCCCTCCAGCCTCCACGCACGCGCGTGCTGACTGAAAGCAGCGGCGTCAACGTCACTCTTCGTTGCCGTTGTCACCTTCGCCACCGTCGTTACCGTCATCGTTTCCGTCTCCGATCTTTGCATCAGTAAGCACGGAAGTCAGTCCAATCAGACGTGCTTTTCCTTTGCCTTTAGGCACGATAAACGCGTAAACCTGACGGTATTCAGTGGTGAGGTCTTGATCGGTTTCCGTCTTCCCCACAATCTCACTCTGTGGCTTGTCGATAGTCAACTGACCCTTGCGGTCCTCAACCTTTTCAGGCGAGTACGTCACTTTCTGCACAGCCGATCCCACTACCATCGCCGAACCATCTGCCACCTTCTGGGCAACGAGTTCGTCGCCGCGCTTGTAATCAAACTTCACGTCAGCGTTTCCGTCTTTGAGAGCCTCAGCTGCCTTGCGCTGGCCGTCTGCGGTCTGCTTGCGGAATGGGTCATCCTCAAAGGACTTGGCGTTCTTTGCCTTGCCACCGTTCTTCAGGATGTCGATGTACGTGTTCACCGCGTCGGCGGGCGTCATGGCCAGACCATCCGCATCCGGTGGCAACAGTTCTGACCCTTGGCGTGAGTCGTTCACGGAAGGAAATTCGCTTCCACCCAGCATGACCGCTTGAGCCCACACTTTGTAATTGTCCCGAGGTGACTTCTGGCTCAGTACCAACACCTGGGTTTGTTTGGTTTTTTCGTCATAGGTGACCGCGGAAGTCACGCGGGGCCACGTGTCCGTCGCCGAGGTGAAGTTCACCTTGACACTTTGTGTCGCCAGGGCGGGAGGGAGTTTGAATTCTTTGTCTTTTTTCTTGATGTCGTAAGCAGCTTTGCGCTGTTTGAGGAACGGCCCTGTGGCGCGTTCTTTGAGGGCCTTGGTGTCTTTCTTTTTATCTGCACTGGAAACGGTGGAGGAGATGCGTTCCAGGATTGAGTTCAACTGGTCATCCGAAATAACCCCGCCGGGGCTTTCGGGTGCTTCATCGGGTTGAGGTTCCGGAAGCTCAGGGCCTGAACACCCGGCGAGCGCCAGACCGGGAACAACAACGAAAGCGGTTCCCATCTGGGCGAGCTTACGACGGCGTTCTGCACGCTTCTTACGACGATCTTTTTCACGGCGAGCGTTCCGGTTCGCCAGGAACGCCAGGACAATTCCCAAGATGATGAGGATCGCTCCAATCACCATGAGCGGGATTGCCCACGGGGTTGAAGCAGGGTTGGGCCATGAAATCGACAGCTTGCCGTCGATTTGCGCTTTGCCGTCTGAACTCACTACGAACGCGGTACGCCCTGGGTCTTCATCCCAGTGCATGCTGAGTTCGGAGTCACCTGATTCCACCGAGGTGAAAAGGTCAGCGTCGTTTACGGCAGGGGTTTCTTCTTCACCGTCGACTTTTTCAGTGCGGAGTTCCGTTTCGCTTTTCACGCCGGTGATCTTGGTGTGCGCTGCAGAGTCGACCCAGGCGTCGACGTTTTCTTTGCTTGCACGTGCAACCGAGATTGGTCCGTCGTGTTCCACCTTCAGGTCAGCGGCACCGTCATACAGGTTCAATACGCCAGGCTCAATAACAACCACAGAACCCGGGTCACCCAGATCAGCTTGGGCAACGATTTGGTCATCGGGCGCCCAGATAGTCTTTTGGGCAACACCAATCAAACCAGTAA
>CABTZC010000043.1 GCA_902489185.1 uncultured Brevibacterium sp.
AAAATCAATTTGAGAACCAGAAAAAATAAAATAAAACTGGCATCACAAAAACAAACAAACACGCTATTGAGTTGACAAAGAACACACACACAAAAACACTCACCAACACACAGCCGGCTCACGCTAAAGGTGGCTTTGTTCACCAGGGCTTCACTCGCTTGTAGTGAGCTGTTCGCCTTGGCGACGGATCTTTACTCTATATCATTCGAGACAGCTTCGCAACTTCACTTTGAGTGATCTGAAACATGCTGCGATCGAGTTGATCTGGAGTAAGATTCGGCTCTCAAGCTCGTTACCTCGCTGAGAGCAACGTTGAAAACTCTATACCGATTCGCCTGAGGTTTGCAAGTCGTTTTGCACATTTTTTTCTGCGCGCCCTGAACGCTTTGCTACACGCCATACGAGAGCGATACCGAGAGGGACCAAAACGACAAGGGACCACACACCAAGAACTGACGCAATCACGCCATTGAATGGTGTACCGGCTGGCCAGAACAGCAACGTGATTCCAGCCGCCGCGTTGAAGAGTCCGTGGGCAAGCGCGGGAACCCAAATGGACCCTGACGTGCCGTACAGGTAGGCAAACAGCGCACCTAAGCCCATGCACGAAACCATCATGAGTGCCACACCGGGAAGTCCAAACAGACCAAAGTTGTACCCCATCATGATCATGGGAGCGTGCCACAACCCCCAGATCGCACCACCGATGACGACGGCCCACATGAAGCCCAAGCGCTGAGTCAACGCAGGGTACAAATAACCGCGCCAGCCCAGTTCCTCGCCCGCTGCCGGTAGTGCGTTGAAGATCGCGCCTAGAGGAATTTGCGCAAACTGCAGTACTAAGAAAACCGCAAGAGGAATACCCAGGGCCGATGCGGATTGGTGCGCCAACGTGTGCCCGTTAGCTGGCCACACGGGTGCCGCAATCGTAATAACAAGCGCGATGAGTAAGCTCCCACCCAGCGTCGCCGCAAGCCCCAGAAGAAGTCGACGAACGTATGGCCAGTTTCCTGCCACACGCGGGCCAAACCCCGGCACGTCTACTGGTCGGCTGGCCCCCAACAGCGGAAAAATGCGGGAAAACTTCACGCCACTCACCAACAGTGTGATCACTGCGGCAATGCCGGGCGTGAACATCATGGCAACTCCACACGCCTGCGCGACCAGGTTCTGTGTGAACTGTTCTTCTTCCGTGGGCATAGGACCAGATCCCGGATCCCCCGTTTCTTTAACGGCGGGAAGTGTGGGCGACAGGTCGATTCCCATCAACCAGATGGGCAATGTCACGAGCCATGCGAGCGCTAGTGCAAGAACGACATACAGCCCGATGGCCTTTCCACTTACCGGAAGGGCCTGGGAACGGTTGTCGAACTTTTTCACCGCAGACATGCTACTGCGAGCGTCTTCTTTCCGCGTCGGAGAAGAGCTACTGCGTGATCGCCTGCAGGCAAGAATTGATCCGCAGTCATCACGTGGTCTTCGGATTCGACCTTGACGTTGTTGATGTACGCGCCACCCTGCTGGATCGCTTTACGCACTTCGCCCTTTGATTTGAGCTGTCCGGTCTGGGCGAACGCATCCACAAACAGGTCAACAACACTGATGCCCGCTGCCAGGGCAGCTGAGTCGATGTCGGTTCCAGGAAGAGCCGAGGTGGCGCCTGCGATCGTAGGTTCGTCAAGTTCGGTGAGTTCCCCGCGTCCAAAAAGAGCGTCGGCGGCAGCAAATGCCTGGTCCGTGGCTTCTTTTCCGTGGACGAGCTCCGTGACATCCCGTGCAAGGGTTTTTTGCACGAGTCGTGTGTGAGGTGCTTCTTTGAACTGTTCGATGATGTCGTTGATTTCGTCGAGTTCACGAAGCGAGAACACTTTGAGGTAGCCCGGGGCATCGGCGTCGGCGGTGTTGAGCCAGAACTGGCTGAATGCGTATGGGCTGGTCAGGGTCGGGTCAAGCCACACGGTTCCGGTTTCCGTCTTCCCAAACTTGGTCCCGTCGGCTTTTGTAATGAGCTTGATGGACATCGCGTGGACGCTTGTCCGTTCGACGCGACGAATGAGGTCGGCTCCACTTGTTAGGTTTCCCCACTGGTCAGATCCACCCGTTTGGAGGGTGATCCCGTAGCGACGGTAGAGCTCGAGGTAGTCGTTTCCTTGAAGCAGCTGGTAGGCAAATTCGGTGAACGAAATTCCCGCATCCGATTTCAACCGAGCAGACACCGCTTCTTTTGCCAGCATTCGGTTGACGGAGAAGTGTTTACCGACATCGCGTAAGAAGTCGAGCACGCTAACGTCGCCGGTCCAGTCGTAGTTGTTGACCATGGTGGCGGCGTTGGGGCCCTCGAAGTCGAGGAACGGCTGAATCTGAGCTCGGATTCTTTCAACCCATCCCTCAACAACATCACGTGGGTTAAGTGAACGTTCAGACGTCATTCGAGGGTCACCGATCAGCCCGGTTGCTCCACCCACCAACATGAATGGCGTGTGGCCGGCCGCTTGTAAGCGCCTGGCAACAAGAATTTGGACGAGGTTACCCATGTGCAGGCTGGGAGCCGTGGGGTCGAAGCCCACATAGAACTTCAGTGACTCTTCTGACAGCGCTTTGCGCAAAGCGTCTTCGTCAGTCGTCTGAGCGACAAGCTCGCGCTTGACTAGGTCACTAAAAATGTCCACGGTTACCTTTCCTTTTTCTTGTTGCCATTCAGTATGACAGTGCTCAGTCTAAACCAGCTGATTCGCCCGAGGTGGTTGCCCCGAACTCTCGGAGGCGCGCGAGTTCTGCACGGGCGTTGGAAAGCTGCTGTTCAACAGCCGACTGAGCGGTTCCGCCCTTGGCGTTGCGCGAGTTGATCGACCCCAGGGTGGTCAGCACACTGCGCACGTCCGGGGTGTAGTGCTCCGAAATGTTTGCGAAGTCGTCATCGCTTAAGTCCCACAGTTCGACGCCACGGGATTCGGCCAGTTTCACTGCGGCACCCGACAGTTCGTGTGCCACCCGGAAGGGAACGCCTTGACGCACCAACCATTCGGCAATGTCGGTGGCCAGTGCAAAACCTCGGGGTGCCAGGTGCGCCATGCGCTCAGTGTTGAACTTAAGCGTGGCGACCATGCCAGTGAATGCTGGGAGCAGAAGTGTGAGCGTATCGACTTGATCGAATACTGGCTCTTTATCTTCCTGCAGGTCACGGTTGTATGCCAGTGGCTGAGCCTTAAGCGTGGCTAAAAGCCCAGTGAGGTCACCGATGAGACGGCCCGCTTTCCCTCGTGCAAGCTCAGCCACGTCCGGGTTCTTTTTCTGGGGCATGATCGACGACCCGGTAGAGAATCGGTCGTCGAGTTTGACGAAGCCAAACTCTGCGGTTGCCCACACAATGATTTCTTCGCTCAGACGCGACAGGTCCACCCCGATCATGGCTGCGCAGAACGCGAATTCTGCGAAGATGTCGCGGCTGGCGGTTCCGTCGATCGAGTTTTCGACCGAGTCGCTGAATCCAAGCTCGGCGGCGACAGCTTGTGGGTTGAGCCCCAGCGACGATCCGGCAAGCGCACCCGAACCGTACGCAGATACGTCTGCGCGTTTGTCGAAGTCGATGAGACGGTCAACGTCACGCATGAGCGGCCACGCGTGAGCCAACAGCTGGTGTGCCAGCAGAACAGGCTGCGCGTGCTGCAGGTGCGTGCGCCCCGGCATAGGCGCGTCGATGTGCGCGTGGGCTTGTTCAATCAGGGCCTCAACCGTGTCCAACACAAGGGAGGCGATAATGCGTGCCGAGTCGCGCAGGTACATACGCCCCATCGTGGCGATTTGGTCGTTGCGCGAACGCCCGGCACGCAATTTGCCACCTAGTTGCTGACCGGCAATCTGGAGAAGACCGTTTTCCAGCGCGGAGTGGACGTCTTCATCACCTTCGTCGGGCACGAACTCCCCGGAGTTCACGCGCGCTTCCAGTTCGTCCAGTGCACTGAGCATTCCGCGCAGTTCGTCCTCGTCCAGAAGCCCGGCTGCGTGCAGAACGCGTGCGTGAGCTCGTGAGCCAGCGAGGTCGTAGCTGGCGAGTCGCCAGTCAAAGTCCGTGGACTTTGACAGTTTTGCTAGTGCGTCGTCGGGGCCGTCTGCGAAGCGTCCACCCCACAGGCTGATGCCGGTCATAATTCTCCTTAGTGTGAGTAGCCCAAGCGCTGGTTACGTGCGGTGGCCTGCTTGGAAGACAGGCCGTAGATGTCGATGAAACCGCGCGCTGCTGACTGATCGAAGGACTGGCCTTCATCGTAGGTGGCCAGGTTGAAGTCGTACAGGGTGTTTTCTGAACGACGACCGGTGACGGTTGCGCGTCCGCCGTGCAGGATCATGCGGATGTCACCGGATACGTGTTCCTGAGTGTCATCGATGAACGCGTCGAGGCTGCCCTTGAGTTCTGAGAACCACTGGCCGTCGTACACGAGTTCGGTCCAGCGCTGGTCAACCGTGCGCTTGAAGCGTGCCTGTTCGCGTTCCAAGGTGATGTTTTCGAGCTCTTGGTGAGCAGCAATCAGGGTCATGGCACCGGGAGCTTCGTACACTTCGCGGCTCTTAATTCCAACCAGGCGGTCTTCGACAATGTCGATACGCCCGATTCCCTGGCGTCCAGCACGTTCGTTGAGCTGCATAATCGCTTCGAGTGGGGTCACGGCGTTGCCGTCGATGGCCACCGGGATTCCCTTTTCGAAGGTGATGATGAGTTCATCAGCCGGTGGTGGGAACGCTGGGTCGTCGGTGTAGTCGTAGACGTCCTTGGTGGGACCGTTCCAGATGTCTTCGAGGAACCCAGTTTCTACTGCGCGTCCCCACACGTTCTGGTCGATCGAGAACGGGTTGTTCTTGGTGGTGACGATGGGCAGTTCGTTGCGTTCTGCGTACTCGATGGCAGCTTCGCGAGTCAGGGCAAGGTCACGTACGGGTGCGATGGTCTTGAGTTCTGGCGCAAGCGAAGTGATAGCCACTTCGAAGCGCACCTGGTCGTTACCTTTACCGGTGCATCCGTGGGATACCGTCGATGCACCGAACTGTTTGGCTGCGGCCACCAGGTGCTTGGCGATCACGGGACGCGACAGGGCCGACACGTTTGGGTAGGCACCCATGTACAGCGTATTTGCCTTCAGCCCAGGCATGCAGTATTCGTTTGCGAACTCGTCACGCGCATCGGCGACGTAGGCCTCAACAGCACCACAGTCCAACGCGCGCTGACGGATCGTATCCAGGTCTTCGCCTCCCTGGCCCACGTCCACGGCCATTGCAACGACCTCGGCGCCGGTAGCTTCCTGGATCCACCCGATAGCCACGGACGTGTCCAGACCGCCCGAATATGCAAGAACAATACGTTCAGTCATGTTTACTCCTTGTCTTCCGCGCCAGCCAGGCAAATGAACTGGTTGGCAATGTCTTTTCCACCTTGTGGGTCAGCTGAAATGATGAGAACTGTGTCGTCGCCGGCGATTGTGCCGATGATTTCGGGGATCACCGAATGGTCGATCGTCGAGGCGAGAAACTGTGCTGCACCCGGTGGGGTGCGGAGCACTGCAAGGTTCGCCGACCATGTGGCCGACACCAGTAGTTCTTCGAGGTGCCGCTGAAGTTTCGCGTCCAGGACGTGCCCTTTGACTCCTTGTTCAAGGGAGCGGTCGCCCCCTTCTCCGGGAACAGCGTACGCGCTTCCTTCGGCAGTGCGCACTTTGATGGCGCCCAGCTCCACCAGGTCGCGCGACAGGGTCGCCTGAGTGACAGCGATTCCGGTACCGGATAGAAGCTCGATGAGTTCGGTCTGCGAGCGCACGTGGTTGCGACGGATGATGTCGATCAACAGTGCGTGGCGGGCAGCTTTTGTTCCGGGAATGGCGTTCGCGACGCCACTGGCGCTAGTAGCACTGGCCCCGTTTGTGCTCATGCGCCGCTCCCCTGTTCGCCATTCCCTTGCGTCTGGGCCATGAGCCATGCCATGAGAGCCTTTTGTGCGTGCAGGCGGTTTTCGGCTTCGTCAAAGACCACGGATTGAGGACCGTCGATGACTTCTGCCGTCACTTCGAACCCGCGGTAGGCGGGCAGGCAGTGCATGAAGATGGGGTTATCGCCTAAGTCCATGAGTTCTTGTGTGACGGTGTAGGGGGTGAAGGGTGACTGGGCGTCGTTGCGCCCGTGGGCGTCCTGCCCCATGGATACCCACGTGTCGGTGACCAGGATGTTTGCGCCCGAGGCGGCTTCCCGCGCGTCTGTTGTGACGGTGACGCTTCCGCCGGTTTGGGTGGCAAGTTCGCGTGCTTCGGTGAGTACGTGGGTGGCTGGGTGGTAGCCTTCTGGCGCTGCGATGCGCACGTGCATTCCGGCGTTGACGCAGGCCAGCACGTACGAGTGGGCCATGTTGTTGGCACCGTCGCCGAAGTAGCTCAAGGTCAGGCCCGCGAGCCCGTTGCCTTCGCCGGTTGACCGGTGTTCACGGATGGTGAGCAGGTCGGCCAGCAGTTGGCACGGGTGGTAGTCGTCGCACAGCGCGTTGATGACGGGCACTGTGGAGTTCTGTGCCATTTTTTGAAGGCCTTCGTGGGCGAAGGTACGCCACACGATGGTGGAGGTCATGGACGACATGACGCGCGCGGAGTCCTCGATGGATTCTTTGTGCCCGATTTGGGATTCGCCGGGGTTGATGATGAGCGGTTGCCCACCGAGTGCGGCGACACCCGCAGCGAAGGACACGCGTGTGCGGGTTGATGTCTTGTCGAAAATGATCGCAACGGTCTGGGGCCCGGCGTACGGCTTGTGCGAGTACGGGTTGGCTTTGAGTTCAGCGGCCAGATCGAGTACTTCGTTGAGTTCGGCCGGGCTGAGGTCGGTGTCTTTAAGGAAGTGTCTGGTCATGCGATGTCCTGAAGAATCTGTGGAATCGAGTGGATGAACTCATCGATCTGGTTACTAGTCACAATAAGTGGTGGCGCGATGCGGACTCGCTCCGGGGTAGCCGGATTGACGATAATTCCGTGTGAAAGCGCCGAGGCGGCGAAGGCTTTCGCTCCCCCGCTGGGTTCGAATGAGAGCAGAAGGCCACTGCCCCGGACTCCGGTGATGCCGTCAAGGTTCTCGAGGCTACTGCGTAGGTGTTCGCCGGTTTCGCGGACGTGTTCTAGCAGGCCGTCGCGTTCGATAACGTTGAGAACGGCGAGTCCGGCTGCCGTTGCGACAGGGTTACCACTGTAGGTGGAGCCGTGTTCGCCGGGTGCCAAGAGTTTCGTCACGTCCGTCCCGAATGTGAGGGTCGCTGCAAGTGGGATTCCTCCGCCAATCCCTTTGGCCGAGGTGACCACGTCTGGCACGACCCCTTCCCCAATTTCTGGGTTTTGGAAGGCGTACCAGTATCCGGTGCGTCCAATTCCGGTCTGGACTTCGTCAAGGATGAGAAGTGCTCCGGCCGCCGAGGTGGCTTCCCGTGCCGCTGTCAGGTAGTCGGCCGGGTGGGGGCGGACTCCTGCTTCACCTTGAATGGGTTCGATGATGACGGCTGCGCAGGTGTCGTCGATGGCGCGGGTAAGCGCGTCGATGTCACCGTGTGGAACGTGCTCGACTCCTGGGAGGAGTGGGTTGAAAGGTTCACGGTAGGCGGGTTTGTGGGTCACGGAAAGTGAGCCAAGGGTGCGACCGTGGAATCCGCCTTCGACGGCCACGATTTTTGGGCGTCCGGTTTTGCGTGCGATTTTTAGGGCTGCTTCGTTGGCTTCTGATCCTGAGTTAGAGAAGTACACGGAGGAGCCTTGGGGCGCGTTCGCGACCTTGAGCAGTGCATGCGCGAGCTCGATCTGCGGATCGGATGCGAAGTAGTTCGAGATGTGCCCCAGCGTGAGCATCTGATTACTCACGGCTTTCACGAGGTCAGGGTGCGCGTGTCCTAAGGAGTTGACCGCGATTCCTGCGAGGAAATCCAGGTACTGCATACCTTCGGAGTCCCACACGTAGGCTCCGTTACCGCGCACCAGCTTGAGCTGAGGTTTGCCCAGTGCGGGCAGGATTGCGTTGCTGTGTTCGTCTTGCCAGGTCATGCGTTGCCTCCTAGCACCATGGTTCCGATTCCTTCGTCGGTAAAGACTTCGAGTAGGACGGAGTGGGCGGTTCGCCCGTCAACGACGTGAACTTGGTTGACACCCGCGTCGACGGCTTCCAAAGCGGCCGTCATTTTGGGGATCATGCCCGAATCGAGTGACGGCAACAGTTCACGTAGCTCCTGGGCGGTGATTTCGCTGATGAGGCTGTCGGCGTCGGGCCAGTTGGCGTACAGGCCCGGAACATCGGTGAGCATGATGAACTTGTCAGCCTTCATGTGTGTGGCAATCGCAGCGGCCGCCAAGTCAGCGTTGATGTTCAGTGGCATGCCGGGTTCGCCATCGATTTCGGCGGCGACCGAACATACGACAGGGACCCGGCCTTGGTCCAAAAGCTCGTTGAGCACCTGCGTGTTGACCGCTTCGATGTTCCCCACACGCCCCAGTTCGGTGCGTTCGACGGGACGTGCCAACAGCAGGTCAGCGTCTTCCCCGGAAAGCCCGACTGCTGTGTCTCCGTTTTGGTTGATGCGCGAGACAATGTCACGGTTGACCTGCCCAGCCAGCACCATACGGGTGACGACGGCCGCCTCGGGAGTGGTCACCCGCTGCCCGTCAACAAACTCACTGGGGATACCCAACCTATCCAGCATTGCCCCGATCTGCGGGCCGCCCCCGTGGACCACGATGGGGCGGATCCCAGCGAACCGCAAGAACGCCACGTCGTCAGCGAACGACTGCTGGAGTTCGTGGGAAATCATGGCGTTGCCACCGTATTTGATGACGATGGTGGCGCCGGAAAACTTCTTGATCCACGGCAGTGCCTCGGTGAGTGTTGAGGCTTTGATCTGCGCACGGGCCACGCGTTGGGCGGGTGAAAGTTGTGTCATGACGAGTATGCGCTGTTCTCTTCGACGTACTGGTGGGTGAGGTCGTTGGTCCACACGGTGGCCTGGTGGTCGCCTGAATTGAGGTTGATGTCCACGGTCACGTCGCGGGTGAAAACCACGCTTTGGGGGTCGGCGTGCGGGCCGGATGCCACGCACACAGGAACCCCGTTGACCGTCACGTCGATGTTGGCCGGGTCAAACTCGGCCGAGGTGGTTCCCACCTGCGCCACGATCCGTCCCCAGTTGGGATCCTCACCGAAGATGGCGGTTTTAAACAGGTTGGAGCGGGACACGGCCCGGGAGACTTCCACGGCGTCGGCTTCGCTGGCCGCTCCCGAGGTGGTAATCGCGATGTTGTGGGCCGCACCTTCCGCGTCGCTCATGAGTTGGCGAGCCAGGTCTTGACAGGCCTCCGTTAGCGCTTGCGTAAAGGCGTCGAGGTCGGGGTGGACACCGCTGGCGCCTGAGCTCATGAGAACCACGGTGTCGTTGGTGGACATGCACGCGTCTGAGTCGAGCCTGTCGAAGCTACTGGCGGTTGCGTGGCGTAGCGCGGTGTCGAGTTCTTCAGGTGTCAGTTGAGCGTCGGTGGTGAGCACCACGAGCATGGTGGCGAGCGCAGGTGCCAGCATTCCGGCACCCTTGGCGATTCCGCCAATCGTGCAGTCACCCACAGACACCTCGATGTTCTTGGGAACGGTGTCGGTGGTCATGATGGCCCGGGCGGCGTCTTCTCCCCCGGTGGTGCTCAAGGCGTTAATCGCGGGCGTGATGCCACCCAGTAGAGTGTCGCGCCACGTCTGGTCCCCCACCCCAATCAGGCCGGTCGAACAGACCACGACATCGCTGGCCGTGACGGGTTCGTTGCCGGTGGCTGTCAGGCCGGCGGCGACCTCGGCGGCGGTCATCTCAGTGGTTTCATACCCGAACTGGCCAGTGAAGCAGTTGGCGCCCCCGGAGTTGAGGACAACGGCACGAGCCCCGCCGCCTGCGGTGACTTTTTGGGAGAACAGAACGGGGTTGGCCTTGCACCGGTTGGACGTGTATACCGCGGCCACGGCGTGCTGGGGGCCGTCGTTGACAACGAGAGCCAAATCCGGGTGACCGCTGGGTTTGAGTCCTGCGGTGACCCCGGATGCGCGGAATCCGCGTGGTGAAGTTACTGTCACGGTGCCACTCCTTGCTGTGTGAGGCCGGTTGTTTCGTCCAGGCCCAATGCCAGGTTCATGCTTTGGATCGCCTGCCCTGCGGTGCCGCGGACCAGGTTGTCGAGCGCGCACACGACGACGGCGGTTCCGGCGCGTTCATCCACGGTGGCCTGGAGGTGCGCGGTGTGCGCACCCGCCGTAGCCGAGGTGTTTGGCCACTGATCGTGCGGGAGGACGGTCACGAAGGGTTCGGTTTCATAGGCCTTGGCCAGGGTTTGATTGATCTGGCTGGCCGAGGTGTGGGTAGGCGCGGACACGGTTGCCAGGATCCCGCGCGCCATGGGCACGAGTGTTGGGGTGAACGTGATGCGAGTGGTGGACTGCGCGACGTCCTCGCCAATCACGTGGGCAAGGTTCTGTTCAATTTCGGGGATGTGGCGGTGGGTGCCGCCCACTGCATACGGGCTCGCGCTGCCCAGGATTTCTCCGGCCAGCAGGTGTGGCTTTGG
>CABTZC010000044.1 GCA_902489185.1 uncultured Brevibacterium sp.
ATCTTGTCCGGGGCGTGCGCTCACGGCGTCGAGTTCTAACGGATGGTTCGGCTTGGTCACGATTCCTCAGTGTAATGAGTGAAATGTGGGGAACTTAGGTCACCCTGGTTTTACGTGGAATTATTTAGGGCACAATAGTGTTGTGGAATAGCGAACTGCCCGCACACCTTGAGAGGACATACGTGAGCGCACGCCCAGGACAAGACCTACGCACCCGCCAGCAGGTGCTGGGGATCGTGCTTGATCAGGGCCCTATTAGTGCATCGGGTATCGCTCGTCTGGGTGATTTGACGCCGGCGGCGATCCGCCGACACCTCGACGCTTTGGAAAAAGAAAACGCAATCGAGGTGCGTGAGTTGGCGGGAGTGAAAGCGGGCCGAGGTCGTCCCGCTCGTCACTATGTCGTCACCTCGGCGGGCCACGCGCAGATTTCGCACGCATACGACCAAGTTGCGGTAGAGGCGCTGGACTTTGTGCGATCTGAAATGGGCCGCGAGGCAGTGGAACGTTTTGCGCGCGAGCGCGCGCGACAGCTGCGAGAAAAACTTGAAGCGCGATTAGACGACGACGGAAACGTGGCGACGCGTTCGCGCGGTCTTGCGGCGGCTCTGGACAAAGAAGGGTATGCGGCGTCTGCCACACCCGTTGCTGTAGGGACGCCACTGGAGGCGATGCAGCTGTGCCAGGGGCACTGTCCCATTCAACACGTCGCGGAAGAATATCCGGAATTTTGTGAAGCTGAACTTGAGCAGTTCGGCGACATCCTAGGTGTGGACGTGCGACGCTTGTCGACTCTGGCAAGTGGCGCACACGTGTGTACCACACACATTCCCACGTCCACGCTGAATCGCCCTTTGCTTGGCACCCACGATGGGAAGAACAACCCTAAAAAAGGAGGAGAAAGGTGACTGATACCACCGAATCCAATCCTATTCTGGAGATGAATCCAGAACTCAAGGACATTGGAAAGTACGCATACGGTTGGCACGACTCAAACGACGCCGGGGCCGATGCCCAACGTGGGTTGAACGAAGATGTTGTGCGCAACATCTCCAAACTCAAGGAGGAACCGGAGTGGATGCTTGAGCGTCGCCTCCGTGCTCTGAAGCTTTTTGAAAAGAAGCCTATGCCGCACTGGGGAGCAGACCTCAGCGGTATTGACTTCGACGACATCAAATACTTTGTGCGTTCGACCGAGGGGCAGGCGCAGTCGTGGGAGGACCTGCCCGAGGACATTAAGAACACGTATGACCGGTTGGGGATTCCCGAGGCGGAAAAGCAGCGTCTGGTTGCTGGTGTCGCCGCGCAGTACGAATCCGAGGTTGTTTACCACAAGATCAACGAAGAGCTCGAACGCCAGGGTGTGATCTTCCTGGACACCGACACCGGTCTGCGGGAGCACCCGGAGATCTTCGAAGAGTACTTCGGTACCGTCATTCCGTCTGGAGACAACAAGTTTGCGGCCCTCAACACTGCCGTGTGGTCCGGTGGGTCCTTCATTTACGTGCCCAAGGGTGTTCACGTGGAGATCCCGCTACAGGCCTACTTCCGCATCAACACGGAAAACATGGGGCAGTTTGAACGTACGCTCATCATTGCCGACGAAGGCTCGTACGTGCACTACGTCGAAGGGTGTACGGCTCCAATTTACAAGTCGGACTCACTACACTCTGCGGTGGTGGAGATCATCGCAAAGAAGGACGCGCGAGTACGTTACACGACCATCCAGAACTGGTCGAACAACGTGTACAACCTGGTGACAAAGCGCGCAATCGCCGAAGAAGGCGCAACCATGGAATGGGTCGATGGAAACATCGGGTCTAAAGTCACCATGAAGTACCCAGCGATCTGGCTCACGGGTGAACACGCCAAGGGCGAAACGCTCTCTGTAGCATTCGCCGGAAACGGTCAGCACCAGGACACGGGTGCAAAAATGGTGCACGCTGCACCGCACACACAGTCCTCAATCGTGTCGAAGTCTGTTGCGCGTAACGGAGGACGTGCGGGATACCGCGGACTGGTTCACGTGCACCCGGGTGCAAAAGGGTCATCGAACACGGTTCTGTGTGATGCGCTCCTCGTTGACAACGTGTCGCGCTCAGACACCTACCCGTACATCGACATTCGTGAAGATGACGTGGCGCTGGGACACGAAGCGACCGTGTCGAAGGTGAGCGAGGACCAACTGTTCTACCTCATGAGCCGCGGTCTGGACGAAACCGAAGCGATGGCAATGATTGTGCGCGGTTTCGTCGAACCGATCGCCCGAGAACTTCCAATGGAATACGCGCTTGAGCTTAACCGTCTGATCGAACTTCAGATGGAAGGCGCGGTAGGTTAAGCGCAGAGGAGACGCATTACATGACAATTCCAACAGAACACGTTCCGGCTAAATCGCGTTCCGAACGCACCCGGAGCTTCAACGTGGCCGACTTCCCGCCGGTCAACGGCCGTGAAGAAGAATGGCGTTTCACCCCGGTCAAACAGCTGACACCACTCTTGACCGATGAAAAAAGTGCGGTGGAACTCTCGGTGTCACGTGAGCTGCCAGCCGGCGTGGACGTGTCACAGATCAGCCTCGACGAGGCCCGCCAGCTGGGTGTGCCATCGCCGGAAGACCTGCCAGCTGTCATCGCGGCAAACCGCGCTTCCAGCGTGACCCGCTACGACATCGGCGAAGGTGTTGAGCTTGAGTCCCCAGCCATCATTACTACAGAAGGCGCGGACAGCGACAGCCCCACACATAACCACACTGTGGTGACGGTTGGTGCTCACGCGAGCGCGACCATCGTGATCAAGCACACCGGTCAGGCGCAGCTATCAGAACTGCTCAGCGTGATCGTGGGGCCGGGAGCACGGGTGAAGCTCGTGACCCTGCAGCTGTGGGAAGACGACGCGGTACACCTGGCACAGCACGATGCGGTCGTGGGTAAAGACGCGCAGTTCACGCACATCGCCATCACACTGGGTGGCAAGATCGTGCGTTTGAACTCCAACGTGTCTTATGACGGTCCTGGGGGAGAGGCCCAAATGTTGGGGCTGTACTTCGCCGATGCCGGGCAGCACTTGGAGCACCGCACGTACGTGGACCACAATACGCCGAATGCCACCTCGGACGTTCTTTACAAAGGCGCGTTGCAGGGGAAGGACGCACGCAGTGTGTGGATCGGTGACGTTCTCATTCGCCCGGAAGCCAAGGGGATCGACACCTACGAACTCAACCGCAACCTGGTTCTGACCGAGGGTGCGCGTGCGGACTCTGTGCCCAACCTCGAAATTGAGACCGGTGAAATTGAGGGAGCGGGACACGCGTCATCGACCGGACGGTTCGACGAGGAGCACTTGTTCTACCTCATGAGCCGAGGCATCGATGAGAAGACCGCGCGTCGCCTGGTGGTGCGTGGGTTCTTCAACGAGGTGATTCAGAAGATCGACATTGAACAGATCGAAGAAGTGCTCACAGAACAGATTGAAGAAGAACTATCCCGGAGTGTGCTGTGAAGTCCGTTGCAAAATCTAGTGACGTGACACCTGGCAGTGCGATCCGCGTGAAGGTCGACGGCGTTGAGGTGTGTGTTGCGCGCACCGAAACCGGTGAACTGCATGCGATCGACGACCTGTGTACCCACGGTGAAGTGTCACTGTCCGAAGGTGACGTGATTGGCTGTGCAATCGAATGTTGGTTGCACGGCTCCACGTTCGACCTGCGGACCGGCGAACCCCAAAACCCACCCGCTTTCGACCCCGTCGCAGTGTACGAGTGCACCGAACGCGACGGCGAGATCTACGTCAAGCTTTAAAGAAAGAAGAGTTTTATGTCCACACTTTCCATCCGCGACCTCAAGGTCAGCGTAGAAACCGACAAGGGATCCAAGCAGATCCTCAAGGGTGTTAACTTGGACATCAAGTCCAATGAAACCCACGCAATCATGGGGCCAAACGGCTCCGGTAAGTCCACTCTGGCGTACGCAATCGCAGGACACCCGGCGTACCACATCGAAGGTGGCTCGGTGTCGCTGGACGGTGAAGAGATGTTGGAACTCAGCGTGGACGAACGCGCCCGCGCTGGTCTGTTTCTCGCTATGCAGTACCCCGTTGAGGTTCCCGGTGTCACCGTGACGAACTTCTTGCGTTCGGCTAAAACCGCGATTGATGGGGAAGCTCCTAAATTGCGTACGTGGGCCAAAGAACTCAACCATGCGATGAGCGAACTGAAGGTGGACCCCGAGTTCGCGTCGCGTAACGTGAATGAAGGGTTCTCTGGTGGTGAGAAGAAGCGCCACGAGATCCTGCAGATGGAACTTCTCAAGCCACGTTTTGCGATCCTGGACGAAACGGACTCCGGGCTCGACGTTGACGCGCTGCGCATCGTGTCTGAAGGCGTCAACCGCGCGCAGAGCAACACCGACGTGGGTGTTCTTCTCATTACCCACTACACGCGTATCTTGCAGTACATCAAGCCCGATTACGTGCACGTGTTGGTCAACGGGCAGGTGGCCGAAGAAGGCGGACCCGAACTTGCGAACCAGCTCGAAGCTGAAGGCTACGACCGATTCCAGAAGTGATGACGGCGCAGGAATTCACACGTTTACGTAGCGACTTCCCGCTTTTGACGCGGGAGGTCGCGGGATCACCGCTCGCGTATTTGGACTCTGGTGCCACGTCGCAGAAGCCTGAATGTGTGATTGACGCGGAACAGGAGTTCAATACGCGTCATAATTCGGCGGTCCACCGTGGTGCGCACACTTTGGCTACCGAAGCGACCGATGCTTTTGAAGGTGCGCGTGCCAAGGTGGCGGCCTTCGTGGGGGCGAAACCGGCGCAGGTGTGCTGGATGAAGAACGCGACGGAAGCGCTCAACGTTGTGGCCATGGGGATGGGGTTTGCCACCGATGGTCCGCTCGCACTGGGGCCCGGTGATTCGATTGTCATCACGCAGATGGAACATCACGCGAATCTGGTGCCGTGGCAGCAGGTGGCGCTTCGGACCGGTGCAGAGCTGCGTTACATTCCGATTACCGACGAAGGCACGCTGGACCTGAGCGATTTAGACTCTATTGCTGATGCATCAACCAAGGTTATGGCGTTCACGCATGTGTCTAACGTGCTTGCCACGGTAAATCCGGTTGAGCAGTTGGTTGAGCACGCCAAAAAAATTGGTGGGGTGACGGTTCTTGACGCGTGTCAGTCCGTTCCACACATGCAGGTTGATTTCCCTGCTATGGGTGTGGACTTCGCGGCGTTTTCCGGGCACAAGATGCTGGGACCGTCAGGCATTGGCGTGCTCTACGGTAAGCAGGATGTGTTGAACGCGTTGCCGCCGGTGCTGACGGGTGGGTCGATGATCGAAACCGTCACCATGGAGGAGTCCACGTTCCTGCCTGCGCCTCAGCGGTTTGAGGCTGGAACCCAGCCGGTGGCGCAGGCCGTGGGGCTCGGTGCTGCCGTTGATTACCTGTCTCATGTGGGCATGGACAAGATTGCCCAGCACGAGCACGAGTTGGCTCAGGTCCTGGCTGAAGGTGTTGCGAAGATTCCTGGCGTGCGGCTATTAGGGCCCGCGAATAGGAATGTGTCGACTGTGGCCGTGGATGTTGAGGGAGTACACGCGCACGATGTGGGCCAGTTCCTTGACGCGGACGGTGTGGCCGTGCGTGTGGGACATCACTGTGCGATGCCACTGCATGCCCGCTTGGGGGTTCGTGCCTCGACACGGGCCTCGGCGTACCTGTATTCGACGGTTGAAGAGTGCGAGCGGTTCTTGGATTCGCTGGCACGCGTGCGTGGCTACTTTGGGGTGGAATCATGAATCTGGATCAGCTGTATCAGCAAGTGATTCTGGATCACTCAAAGGAACGGCACGGCAATGTCCCGTTTGATGAGCGGGAAGCGTTGGGTAAGTCCCATCAGGTGAACCCCATGTGCGGGGATGAAATTACCGCCGAGGTTGTCGCCGGGGACGATGGCACGCTGGAGGTGCGCTGGGAAGGCGACGGGTGCTCGATCTCGATGGCGTCAGCGTCAGTGGCGTGCGAGATTTACGACGATGAGGGCCGTGCGGCGTTTGACCGTGCGGAGGCGGAGTTCCACGAGCTCATGCATTCGCGCGGTGCCGTTGAGGCCGATGAGGACGTGCTGTTTGACGCGGCGGCGTTTGCCGGGGTGAGTAAGTTCCCGGCGCGCATCAAATGCGCGTTGCTCGCGTGGATTGCCATTAAGGACGCTCTATCCCAAGCTGAGAGTAGTAAGGAGGGAGGACAGCATGACTGAAGTCGTTGACAAGCCGACGAATGCGACTCCGGAAGAAGTCATTGACGCGCTCATGGATGTCATGGACCCTGAGTTGGGTGTGAACATCGTGGACTTGGGTCTGGTGTACGGCGCAACCGTGGATGAAGAAGGTATCGCGATCATCGAAATGACGCTGACGTCTGCCGCGTGCCCGCTCACCGACGTGATTGAAGACCAGTGCGCGCACGCGTTGGACGGAATCGTGCCAGCGTTCCGGATCAACTGGGTGTGGATGCCGCCATGGGGTCCAGAGAAGATCACGGAAGACGGGCGTGAACAGATGCGCGCCCTGGGCTTCAATATTTAGGGGCTTACGTGCGGCTTGTTTAAACGCGGTCTACGTCAAAGGTGTTGCACTTGGTGGGTGAGCCGGAGTCGTAGCCGCGTTTGAACCAGGTCATGCGCTGTTCGGCTGAGCCGTGCGTGAAGTTCTCCGGGGTAACGCGACCGCCCGAGGTCTCTTGGATGTGGTCGTCACCGATGGCTCCCGCTGTGCCCAGTGCGGCTTCGATGTCTGAGTCCGTGAGAGGTTCAAGGTAAGGCTGACCCTGAGGACCGTGGGTCTTGGTAGCGTTGGCTGCCCACACGCCCGCGTAGCAATCCGCTTGAAGTTCTAGGCGAACGGCGTTGGATTGCGGGCCCGTCTTTCCGTCGCGAGTCCGGTTGATGTCACCCGTGATTTTCTGAATGTGGTGCCCAAATTCGTGGGCCACCACGTATTCTTCTGGGAGCGGTCCTTCCTTAGCGCCCAATTGTTTGCGCATCTGTTCAAAGAAGGACGTGTCGAAGTACGCGGTTTCATCGGCAGGGCAGTAGAACGGCCCCATGTTGCTGTTCCCTTGACCGCAACCCGTGTTCCACGTGCCACTGGTAAGTTGTACGCTGGGGCTGCGGTATTGCTCGCCCAACTCGTTCGTGCCGGTGGGCCAGTAGTCGTTGAGGCTGTTGACGGTTCCCACGATGCGGCATTCGACATCGCGGTTCGCGTCCTCGCCCGTGCGGCACTTCTCAGAGAGGTCTTCTTGGCTCTGCTGGGACTGCTCACCCGAGCCCAATTGGTTAAGGACTGCTTCTGGCCCAAAGAAGATCAAACCGAGAACCAAAAGCGCAACTCCACCAATGCCACCGCCGATCATGACGGGCGCGCCACGACCTCGGGAAACCTGGGAGCTGTCAAGCTGAGAGTTGGGATTGAAGGTCATAGGGTTAGTGTATTGGACTGATCAACAACTCCGTTCACACTTGGAGGTAATGTGCTGGAAGTCGCATGTGACGGCTCCGCGTTAGGCAACCCCGGACCAGCGGGCTGGGCGTGGGTCATTGACGACAAACGTTGGGCAGCCGGCGGGTGGGAAGAGTCGACGAACAACCGGGCTGAACTCCAAGCGGTTATCGAGATCCTCAAAGCGACTGCGCACACCAATGAAGACCTCCTGATTCTGGCCGACTCCAAGTATGTGATTAATTCGGTCACCAAATGGATGCCCGTGTGGAGGCTCAAAGGGTGGAAGAAAGCTAACGGGCAGGACGTCCTCAACCGCGACCTGATGGAAGAGTTGTGGGAACAGGTCGATGCGCTTGAGAAGTCGGGACGTAAGCTGAAGTTCCAGTGGGTCAAAGGGCACTCCAACCATGAGCTCAACGAGGCGGCAGACCAACGCGCCCGCGCCGTCGCAACAGCCATTCGCGACAACGGCGAGCAAGACCTCGGGCCTGGGCTGGGGACTGGCGAAAAGCCCGAGGTGGCTGGGCAGCCGGTCGACACCGTGAACGTGTGGTGCCCGCTGGAGAAGGATTTGGCTGATCAGATTGTGGAGCGCGCGAAGGCGCTGGGACTGACTCCGCACGCGCTTTTGGCGCAGATCATTGAGGTGGGGTGGAAGGAACACCGTGATAGCGGCAAGTAACTTGGAGATCATGGTGGGCTCGCGCACGCTCATGTCGAAGGTGAACTTCCGGGTGGACAAGGGCGACCGGGTCGGGCTCGTGGGCCGGAACGGTGCGGGGAAGACCACACTTACCAAGGTGCTGATGAGCGAGGTGCTACCGTCGGACGGGACGGTGTCGGTGTCCGGGTCCGTGGGGTACTTGCCGCAGGACCCGCGTAGTGGAAAGCCTACGGAGACCGCTAAGGAGCGCGTGTTGGGGGCGCGGGATCTGGATGTGATTGCCAGGCGGATGCGTAAGGCCGAGCGAGCCATGAGCGACCCGGATCCGGACGTGGCGGCGAAGGCGATCGACAAGTATCCGCGAATCGAGGCTGAGTTTATTGCGGCCGGAGGGTACGCGGCGGAATCAGAGGCGTTGGCGATTGCCGCGAACCTGGGGCTGGACGAGCAGCTGATGGGACAGGAGTTGCAGACGTTGTCGGGTGGGCAGCGGCGGCGAGTAGAGCTGGCGCGGATTCTGTTTCACCAGCCTGACACCATGATTCTGGACGAGCCTACGAACCACCTCGATGCGGAGTCCGTCCAGTGGTTGCGCGACTATCTGGCCAAGTACTCCGGTGGGCTGATCATCATTTCGCACGACCTCAACTTGATTGAGGAGGTCGTGAACAAAGTGTTCTACCTGGATGCGACGCGGCAGGTCATTGACATCTACTCGATGGGGTACAAGCAATACCTGAAACAGCGCGAGGCCGATGAGCGGCGTCGTAAGCGTGAGCGTGCGAATACGGAGAAGAAGGCGTCTGCGCTGGTGGCTCAGGCCGAGAAGATGCGCGCGAAGGCCACCAAGGCGGTGGCGGCGCAGTCGATGCTCAAGCGCGCCGAACGCATGATGGCGGGGCTTGAGGAGGAACGCCAAATCGACAAGGTGGCGAGTTTGCGGTTCCCCACGCCTGCCTCGTGTGGCAAGGTGCCGTTGACTGGTTCTGGGTTGTCTAAATCGTACGGGTCGACGGAAGTGTTTATGGACGTGGACTTGGCGATTGACAGGGGCTCGCGGGTCGTGATTTTGGGGTTCAACGGTGCGGGTAAGACCACACTGTTGAAGATTCTGGCTGGGTTTGAAAGCCCGGATACTGGGGAAGTGAAGGCCGGGCACGGGCTCAAGCTTGGTTACTACGCGCAGGAGCACGAGACGCTCGATCTTGACCGCACCGTGCTTGAGAACATGCGGAGTAACGCGCCGGATCTCGATGACACGCAGGTGCGCACGGTGCTGGGATCGTTCCTGTTCAGCGGCGACGACGTGAATAAGCCCGCTAAGGTGCTGTCCGGTGGCGAGAAGACGCGGTTGGCGCTGGCGACGCTGGTGGTGTCGTCGGCGAATGTGCTGCTACTGGACGAGCCCACGAACAACCTGGATCCGGCCAGCCGCGAAGAGATTTTGTCCGCGATTCGTCGCTACGAGGGCGCGATCATTCTGGTGACCCACGACGAAGGAGCTGTCCAAGCGTTGGATCCCGACCGGGTGCTGCTGCTGCCTGACGGTGACGAGGACCACTGGAACGACTCGTATTTGGACCTGGTGTCGCTGGCTTAGGTGCGTTTTGCCGCCGAGGTGGTGGTTAGTTTGTTTTCCACCGCCGAGGTGGACGTTGGGTTGTTGCCTTTGGAGCTAGCTTGAGGACGCGAGGCGTCTCCCGTTAAGGGAGGCGCCTTTTCGGCTTCCGAGCTGAACGCTTGCGGTTTCTTTGACTGAGCACTTGTTCGAAAATAAATCGAAACAAAATGAGCAAAACCCTTGACTCTCGTATTCGAACGCAAATAGAATAGGGGTGTGTAAAGGAGGTGACACCACATGACCGCAACAGATCATCATGTACGCAATGACGTGTATGAGGGGCCGGCTGTTGAACTATTCGAAACAGTCAAGGACACCACACGCATCATGGATGAAGCACGTGTGAAACAAGCCGAAGCAGTCGCTGCTTTGATCAGCGCTCACATTGTGCCTGTGGATGATTTCACCGGTGGCATGCACGCAGTGTTCACCTCCACCCCTGGTGCTGGCCCGCTTGTCACTAACGGGAAAGCAGGGCAAAGCTCTGGTGCTCGTGGGTCTGTGGGTGTGGATGATGTGGTGGCGTGTGTGGCTTTGCCTACGGGGGAAGTGGCAACGGTTGCCAGTGTTGAACGGGTACCTGGTGAACTGCCTACTCCGACTGAGGGCGTGTTGGCGAAGGTTTTGG
>CABTZC010000045.1 GCA_902489185.1 uncultured Brevibacterium sp.
ACCGCTGATGCGTCTAGTGATTCGGGCGGAGATGAAATGGCATCGTGTTCGTTCGCCAGTTCGAGCCAAGCCAAGACTGTTGCCATGCTCGCGGTGGGGTTGCGTGCAGTATAGCTGGACACCGCTGAGATAAATGTATCGATATTTGCTCGGTGCGAATCAGCTCGTTCCGTCGGCAATGAGGCTAGCTCATAGGACATGTCAAAAACTCGGATGATCGTGCGAATGATGTGGATGATTCCCCCGTGGTTCTTGCGTACATCACGGAGTTTGTGTGCCAATCTGCGCAACCGCACATTGGCTGCCTCTGATAGTTCCGCATACTCACGGTTAGCAAAACTGTCGACGCATTCGACCGCTGTCAGCGGAGTCGCCGAAGCTTCAGCGTTGGCGTTCTTCACGAGTGAGTTGAATGCCCGGAGGTCGTGGGCGCCTAATGCACAGACCCTGCCGGTGAGAAGCCGCATCAGGTGTTCCACAGCGTGGGGGTCGGTAGCGACATTGAGAAGAGCGATGATATCGGCGACAAACGGATCGTCCATCCCGCCAGCGTCGCCAACAACCTGGACGTCAAACCCCGCTGCGGTCAGGGCCTGAGCCACCGGGGCAAAGTGCATACGTTTGCGAACGAGAACAGCTCGGTGCCCCGTGCGCTCACGTGTCCATTCGACTAGGTTAGCCAGCTGGTCGTTCACATACGCAGGGTGACTCTTCCCTTGGGTCACACTCACTTCAATGTTCCCCAGAGGTGACATGACTTCGTTGTTTACTGTGATGGGTGTAAGCCGTGTGGCCTCTGAGTCTTCAGGAAGTCGCCGTGCGACCGCGTTGGCCGCGGAGAGGACACGCTGTGAGTTTCTAAAACTGGTGGTCATTGTGAACGACGCAGTATCGTGTCCTAGACTCGCGAAGTCACGCGGGAACCCTTCGATGTTCAGCTCGGACGCCCCCCGCCACGCATAGATTGACTGGCGTGGGTCGCCCACAGCGGTGATAGGAAGGCCCGCGAACAACGTCTTCAACATCTTTACCTGGCTGTCTGAGGTGTCCTGATACTCATCAAGAAACACCACTTTCCATTTCGCGCGTTCGCTCTGCACGATGTTTGGGTCAGCCTTCATCGCTTGATAGGCAAACGACACTTGATCAGAGAATTGCATCGCGCGCTTCTCTTTCTTTAACGCGGCAAACGCGCCTAGAAGGTGTGCGAGTCGTTTCTTGTTCCGCACATCAGCAATTTCGGGACAGACGCCGAGTGTCTCGAGAAGAGTAAAAACTTGTTCTGTGACGTCTTCTGGCCAGAGGCGGCCAGGCGCATCAAGGCAGGGCGCTGTTAAGTCCCGTAAGAGACTTATGTAGTCTTCTTTTTCTTGTGCATCGATGTTTCGTTTGCGTTTGATTGTCGCTATACAGTCGTCAATAAACTCACTGTTGAGGAATGCGGAGAGACACCTGTCTAGATACGTGATGATGCCATCAGGCTCACACAGGTGTTCATTGGCTTGGCCGGCAAGTTGAATGAGCTCTTTCACCAGACGAGACCGTGACTTTCCCGGCGGGATGAAGTCTGGGTGCGCGGTTGCAACGACATGATCGGCAAGTTCAATCGCACTGGCATCGTCAAGCACTTGGGTATCTGGTTCAATCCCAATCGTGGCTCCGTACTCACTGGCCAATCCAGATGCAAAAGAGTTGTACGTCTGAATGGTGGGCATTTCGGTGTTAGGCGCAGTGTTTGTGTTTTGGGAACGGAACTTTGCGAAGTGAGACGAAATTTTCTCGCTCATCTCGCCTGCTGCCTTGTTCGTAAAGGTGAGCCCAATAATTTGCTGGGGTTCCACGAGCCCATTTGCAACTAGGTAGAGCACGCGTTGAGACACTACCGTGGTTTTTCCTGACCCAGCCCCCGCAATAGTAATTCCTGGTGTGAGGTCAGCCTCAATGATTCTGCGTTGTTCTTCAGTAGGGCTAGGTAAATCCAGAATCTGTGCAAGATCCACGGCACTGTATTTCATGCTTCCTCACTTTCGCCCAGTGCAAATGCGGGGCAGGACTGAGTAAACGCACATGTGCGACACGCCTCATCCGACGGTGTTGCGGTAAACGTGTGCGTGCGTGCTGAACGAACCAAGTTCTCAATCGTGTCAACGGTTGTGCCATACACGTCGGTACCCCGTATGGACTTCTGTTCACGCACATTCGAAGGCGTTTTACCCTTACCTGCCGATTTACGGGGGTAGACCAGTTCACCGCCTGCGCTCTGGGTAATGCCTCGAATGGGCTTGCCGTCATCGATGAAAGTAGCTGAACCTGATTCGATCGCAACTTGGTACGTTGCAAGTTGTGGATTCTCTTGAACACTGTTTTTGGAAGGAATCGTCTTACCAGTTTTAAAGTCGACGATGTACGCGGCTCCGTCCGAAGTCTTTTCCAAACGGTCAATCCGCCCGCTCACCCGGGCCGGCCCTAACGGCACATCGAGGTCGGATCTGACAACGACCTCGGCCGCCACAAACCCTTTATCCTCACGTTTCTTGAGGTACTCGTTAAGGTTCTCAACCGTGGCACATCCATCGGCATATTCGCGTTGGCGTTCCCATTCGGAATCGAAGCTGAATTCCTGAAACTTCTCATCGAAGAGATTCAGCATGTCGGCAAGTCCCCCGTAAGGGTACGTCTGCGCGATTTCATGGATGAGGTTACCGAACGCCTGTGGGTATGTGTCTACAGTCTGTGTCGAGTTCTGGTTGAAGAACCATTTGAGAGGGCACTGGGCGTATGTTTCCACTTGTGACGGGGAAATGCGCACCGGCTCGTGAGCTGAAAGCGCCGGAAGCTCGGAACTGGGGCTGAGCCACCACGTGTTGGGGTCTGCTGCCCCCACCCCGGAACTGTGCAGGGCTTGAAGCAACTGTGCCCATGGTCGTGCAGAATCTTCGTCATCTTTTTCAAGCGCCTGGTTCACTTGTAAGCGGGCGTAACCTGCAATTTCGCTCAACGTGCTGGGCAATACATCTGGTTTCTCTGCCCAATATTGGAACGTCCACTCCATGCCTTGGATAGCTGTAAAGAAAGGACTGGGGAGCTCACCATGCCCGTTGACCGCAACAACCACAGTTTGAGTGCGCGCACGGCTGAGAGCAGCGATAAACAGCTTGCCTTCGTCACGAATGGTTTCGCGACGCCTGACGAGGAAGTCCTGTTGTGAAAAGTTGTCCGCAGACAGCTCTTCCTGCGACGCAGGGTCCTTGAGTGCTCGTATCAGCTGTGGGGTCTTGAAGATGGTTCCTCGAACAGTGGGGTTTGGCCACACACCTTCTTGTACGTCAGTCACGATCACCGTGTCGAAGTTGGTGTGGGCAACGCCTGCGGGTGTCGTGACTGTCACGATGTCGTTGAGCGCCGTGTGCGCCAATGAGTCTTGTGCAAACTTCTGCGACAAAACTTTCATTGCAAAGTCACGCCCCTTCACCTGACCCGTTGCACCTTCGTTGAGCTTGTCAGCTAACGCTAGTAATCGGATTACAGAATCGAGGTAGGCAGAATGATGGCCAGAGGGGTTGTGTAGAGCTTTTTCCTGCCACTCATGGGCGACCTCTGCCGCACTCCACACTTCCCACACGGCGTACTGTGCCAGATCGTTTGCTGATTTCTTTGCCGCTTCCACCATGCGCTTTGCACGTTGAACGGGAACTGGAAGTTCTTGCGTTGCTTCCAGTGCCCACTCCATCAGAGTTTCGAGCGGACCTTCCAGACCGGAAAGCTGGGCGAGTTCACGTTGCAATGAGCGAAGTGTGAGAGCGTCAAGTCCCCCATACGCTCCGGTCACGCAAGCGGTTGCGACCTGGGGCCAATCTGCAGAATCAGGGCTCAGACTCAAAACTTGAAGAAGTGGCAACGTGGCTGGATCACTGCCTAAAGCGCGAGTAGGCGTCCGCACAGGAATTCCAGATGCAGCGAGTTCTTCGCTCAATTGCGCGGCCGAGGAGGCACGACGCGTCACAACTGCGATGTCGGCAAACGGCACACCATCTTGGTGACGGTCATAAATCATCGCGGCGATTTTGCGCGCAGCGTTCGACCCTGACGAACACTCACAGGTAAACACCTGAGATGAACCTTCTGCACTTCCCTGAGGTGCCATGTATCCCAGTGCGTGGACGGGATCGGCCGAGTTACGCATGAGCGAATCAACTGTGCGAGTAATAGCCCCTGCCCCACGAATGTTGGAGTCGCGTGGGTCTAACGCAATGACCGTGTGGACTCCAAGTTGATGACGCCCTGCAAAAACGTCGCCGCTTCCACCACGGAAACTCTGAGTTGCTGAATCGGGTGAACATGTGAGTGCAAAACACACGCCACGTTGATATAGAGCTCGTAGGAACCCCAATGCTGAATCCGGAAAGTCTTGGACACTGTCGCACAGGATCCATGCGGGAAGCACCTCTGGCGCAAAATCCCATGCACTACCTGGAACAACGCTCGAATCTTCAACAATGTGCTTCGCCTTGGTAAACACCGCCGAGGTGTCTACGGCGCCTTCGCCCCAATACGTGAGAAGCTCCTCGTACTCACGGCCGATAAAGGAGAGCACTTCCCATTCGGGCCGATTGTGGGCTCGAGCGAGCTCAATGATGTGGTCATAGGAGAAGTCGTGGCCCATGATCTCCGAAATTGAGTCACGCAACTGGCTTCGAAACACATCAGTGCGTGCAAGTTCTGCGGTCATTGAGGTAGTCCATTGCGGACCAGCAACCGTGCCGTCGAAGTACCCCTGAAGTTGCTCAGCTAACCGCACGTCTTGGTCAGCGCCCGACACAAATAGCGCAGGAACACCCGTCGTCGTCGCTGTGTGTGCAGCGACGATTCCAAAGGCATATGAGTGAACCGATCGTGCCGTTGCGGAAGACCGCACAGGTGATTTCAACTCATCCCGCACAACGTCTGCGTGTTCACGGTTAGGCGTGAGCACAAGTACGGAGTCGGCGTTCCTGCTTTCCGCCAAACGCGCAAAACTCTCCTTCACAACTGTGCTTTTGCCTGACCCTGGAACTCCCACGACAGCCATCGAGTCACCTCGGCCCAAGCTGTCGACTACAGCATCGACAGCGGTCTGGACGCTGAAAAATTCCTTCATGTAACCATTCCACCACGAGGCACTGACACAGTTGTGTTACGCGTCAATTAAACTTGCGCGTATGACCTCCCAAAAACGTATGCCCCGCGCGCAACGCCGAAGCCAAGTTCTCAGTGTCGCGACCGAGGTTTTCGCTCGTCAGGGCTACCACGCAACGTCGATGGACAACATCGCGCTCGAAGCGGGAGTTTCAAAACCGATTCTCTACCAGCACTTTGAATCCAAACACGATCTGTTCACTACGATCATGGACAAGTCGATCGAAGAACTGGCTGACCGCCTCACCACAACATTGGAAACGGTCGACAGCCGTGAAGATCGTGTACACCAAACGTTTTACGGCTACTTTGCATTCGTCAAAGAAAACCGCAGCGCGTTCATCATCATGTCGCGCAACAGTAGTGAACTCAGTGATGCGCGGACTCGCTGGAGCCGAGCAGTGGATAACTACGTTCAGATCATCGCGGATTCCATCCAAGAGCGGAATAATCTAGGCAAAGTCCAGGCCTATGTCATGGGGCGCGCAATCGCTGGCATGGCCGAACAAGCCGCACAGGTGTGCATCGATTACGACGATGTGGATATCGAAGAAGTGGCTCGCCTGACCGCCAAAATGGCGTTCGAAGGTCTCACGGGTGTTGAGAATTCTCAGTTTGTGTTGACTCCTGAGCCTGACCCAGGTGAAGGCTCGTCCTGACTCTATTCCGGTTACACTAGCTCACATGGAAATTAAGATCGGAATTCGCCAGTCCAACCGTGAACTCACTCTCGATGTTGACGCAAGTGTCGAAGACATCACTACTCAGGTCAACGAGGCAATTTCGCAGGGAACGGTGCTTTCACTCAAGGACTCGAAGAACCGTACAGTCCTGGTTCCCGCCCAGGCTATTGCATATATCGAAGCTGGATCAGAGACTGCACACCGCGTGGGATTTGGAATCGGCTAAAGCGCATTCGTGAATTCTGAACACAGTTCAGGTTCACCAGGCTGGTTACGCCACCAAGCCGATTGCGCTCATGCGGCGTGAGTGCCCCGTGAGGGCACTCTGCCAGGCTTTCGCGTCAAGGTGCTCATGATCCGTTGTGAGCTCCGCAATTTCCGTTAGGCGTTTAGCCGTTTCAACCACGAGTTTGCGTCCCCACAAGGCTAAACGCGAGCCCAAAACGTCTTGATCGCTCATGAGTTCACCCAAGCGAAGGCGCAACAGTTCTTCACGGCGTGTATCATCGAGTACGGCGGTGATGACGTTTTTACTGTCCGCATCGAGCGCCAGAGGAGAGCTTTTCGCATAGTCCCGCAACAGTCCGTCGTGGACGTAGGACTTCATAAGACTCTCGTGCCAATCTTTCGGTTGCGTGCGTTCGTTGAATGCAGTTAAAGACGGCGCCCTCTCTTCCATGAGCGCCAGCGCATCGCCACCTAACTGTTCAATGCGTTCCATGAGCGCCTCAAAGTGATTAAGCGCGTAACCGCTCACACGAGAAAGCTCGACTGTGTCTCGCACGTGAGGAGCAAACTGCGCATCCGTTGCGGTGCTTTGGAAGACGGACAGTTCATAGAGAGCCAGAGCGGCCAGGATCGCGGTTGGGGCATCGTTGTGCATGTCCCTAGCCTATCCGCACACCAAATCCCCTGGCACACATAACAATAAGGACTTTTGTGACACAAGATACCTTTGCTGACCTGGGCGTTGAGTCGCCCATCGTCGAATCACTGTCGAACGCAGGCATTACGCACCCGTTCCCCATCCAAGCGTTGACCCTTCCTGTAGCACTCACGGGTGCCGACATTATCGGTCAAGCAAAAACCGGGACCGGAAAGACCTTGGGTTTTGGTATCCCGCTTTTGCAACGCATTTTGGACGGACACACCCGCGAACACGGTCGTGCACCACGGGCACTCGTCGTCGTCCCTACGCGTGAACTTGCCCACCAGGTTGCCGATGACCTGCGCGTAGCCTCGAAGACATTCTCTCCGTCGATCGTCACCATTTACGGTGGTAAGGACTTTGAGCCACAGATTCGTGCTCTCAAAGAAGGGGCCGATGTCGTTGTAGGTACTCCCGGACGTCTCCTGGATCTGTATGGGCGTCGAGTACTCAACTTTTCGCACATTTCTACCGCGGTCTTTGATGAAGCTGACGAGATGCTGGACCTGGGCTTCCTCCCCGATGTCGAAAAGATCGTGGCCGCCCTCCCCGCTCGACGTCAGACCATGTTGTTTTCAGCGACCATGCCCGGTCAGGTGATTGCGCTTGCACGTCGTTACATGTCGCACCCCACCCACATCCGTGCCACGCAGGCGTCGGATACTTCGACGACCTCGGTCAATACCAAGCAGCACGTCTACCGCGCCCACTCCATGGACAAGACCGAACTGGTTGGGCGTATCTTGCGGGCCGACGGCCGCGGACGCACCATCATCTTCGCCCGCACAAAGCGCACGGCCGACCGCCTGGCTGACGAACTCAAGGACCGCGGATTCCAGGCACAGGCACTCCACGGTGACCTCAACCAGCACCTGCGCGAAAAGGCCCTCAAACGATTCCGCAACGGCACCACCGACGTGCTCGTCGCGACCGACGTAGCAGCGCGCGGAATCGACATTGACGACGTCACACACGTCATTAACTACCAGTGCCCAGAAGACGACAAGACATATGTTCACCGGATCGGACGTACGGGTCGCGCTGGTAACACCGGTATCGCCGTCACCCTCATCGACTGGGAAGACGTCGCAAAGTGGAAGCTGATTAACCGCACACTGGGCCTCGACTTCGACGACCCGGTGGAAACGTACTCGACGTCACCTCACCTGTTCAGCGACCTCAACATTGCCAAGGGCACAAAAGGTCGCATGCCGCGTGCCAAGGAGTCGGACGAAAAGGGTTCCAACTCTCAATCGCCTGCTAAGAACCGTTCGGGGCGGGGCAGCGCCCCCAAGCGGAAACCGCGCGCCCAGAAACGACCTCGGCGCCGGACCCGAGGTGGCAAGCCCACCCAGCGCTCCCAGACAGAGCGCACGCAGGCGACCAAGGCGGACGACTAAGCGCGCAAGCGCCGCTTTACACCACCAGATCTACGCCGTGCGCACGTTCTACGATGCGTTCGAGCATGTGTGGACTGGTGGTGTTTTCTGCCAGCTTGTTTGGTTTTCCTGCGCCGTGGTAATCGCTTGAACCGGTGACAATCAGCCCGTGGTCTTGGGCACGTTCACGCAACTTTTCACGTTCAGCTAGAGGGTTGTCACGGTGGTCGATTTCTAGGCCGTCGAGTCCCGCTTCGATGATGGCACGCATACCGGAGTCAGGAACGACCTGCCCGCGCGAACGTGCTGCCGGGTGCGCAAACACTGCAACACCTCCGGCTTCATGGATCATGTCTATGGCGTCAGTGGGTGAGATCACCGGCATGGACACGTAGTAGGGGCTGTCGCGGTGAAGAAGTGTGGCGAAGGCTTCAGAACGGTCTCGTGCGATCCCCAGGTGAACCAGAGCGTCAGCGATATGGGGCCGACCAACAGTCGCACCCTCCCCCACATGTTGGGACACGTGCTCCCAGGTGATAGGGAAATCGGCACTCAACAGGTCAACGATCTTGCGTGTCCGGGTGACTCGGGCCGCGCGAATCTTTTCCGTCTCCGCCGTCAGGCGAGCGCCCTGGGGATTGTGCAGGTAGCTGAGCATGTGTACGCTCACACCTTCGTAGCGACACGACACTTCCATGCCACGCACCAATTGAACGCCGTGTGTGCGCGCTGCCTCCGCAGCTTCATCCCACCCTGCGACCGTGTCGTGGTCGGTAAGTCCTAGCGTCGTCACACCACTCGCAGATGCGTGGGCGAGCAGTTCCTGGGGAGTCTGCGTGCCGTCGGAAAAAGCGGAGTGAGTGTGCAGATCGATCATGCTCAAAGTCTAGTGCCCATGTGCGACCAACGGCGTGGACTTAGTGCATAGACTGGCCATATGACAAAAGATACCGCTGCTTCGACCGCATCTAACGACCAACCATTGGCAGACCGCGTCAATAACCGTTCGCGTAGGCCAGCAACCAAGGCGTTCCGCGATTTTGTTGCAAGCGGATGGGACCGCACGCCCATGCCGGCACAGCCCATGGAGGTTGCCCCGTTTGCGCGTGAACGTCGCGAAGCCCTGTCGCAGGCTTTCCCAGGCGAGCGCCTGGTGATTCCAGCCGGTGGTTTGAAGGTTCGGTCCAACGACACCGACTACCGCTTCCGTGCGCACTCAGCGTTCGTCCACATGACCGGTTTGGAAATGGATTCCGAACCCGACTCTGTTCTGGTTTTTGAACCAACGGAGACCGGCCACGACGTCACGTTCTACTTCCGTCCCCGCGCTGGAGCAGATACGGAGGAGTTCTTCGCAGATTCCCGGTACGGCGAATTCTGGGTGGGCCCCCGTGAGGACCTGGAGTCCATGGCGGCCAAAACGGGGATTGCGTGTGACAACATCGCGGTGGCTTCCGATGCGTTCACCAAGGACTTGGGCTCGATCTCGGTACGTGTAGTCCGTGGCGCGGACACTACCGTCGATGCGCAGATCGACCAGGCCAGGGCACAAGTTGGCGCCGACACTGACGTGTCCGCGGCCGGTGACGACGAGCTGGCTCAGACGCTTTCGGAAATGCGCCTCATCAAGGACGAATTCGAGATCGGCCAGATTCGCCACGCTGTCGACGTGACCCGCGACGGTTTCGACCATGTCGTGAAGTCCCTCCCCCGGGCTATCGAACATGAGCGTGGCGAACGTGTGATCGAAACGGCGTTCGAGCTGGCGGCCCGCACCGACGGCAACGGGGTCGGCTACGACACAATCGCTGCGTCCGGCAACCACGCATGCACGCTTCACTGGATCAAGAACACTGGACAGGTGCGTGACGGTGACCTGGTGCTCGTGGACGCGGGCGCTGAGGTGGACACGCTGTACACCGCTGACATCACTCGCACGTTGCCAGCTAATGGAACGTTCACCGAGGTACAGGCCAAGATTTATGATGCCGTTCTCGAAGCCTGTGAAGCAGCGTTCGCGAAGGCTGGCGAGCACGCCCAGCACCCGGTGAAGTTCTCTGAGGTCCACGACGCTGCCATGCACGTGATTGCTCACAAGCTCGAAGAGTTCGGCCTGTTGCCGGTTTCGGCTGAGGAGGCGTTGAGCCCTGAGGGTCAGCAGCACCGCCGGTGGATGGTTCACGGGACCAGCCACCACTTGGGTCTCGACGTTCACGACTGCGCCCAGGCG
>CABTZC010000046.1 GCA_902489185.1 uncultured Brevibacterium sp.
CCATCTTGATGGTGAAGTTACCGTTTTCATCGCTCTCGGTGTAGTACACCGGGGAGGAGTGCTGGGTGTTTTCGCCCTCGTACCACTGGGCGTAGATCTTAACGCCCTTCAGTGCCTTACCGGAGTTCTGAACGTTACCAAAACCAACCTGGGCCTCTACGATTTCCTTCACGGAACCGGAGATCGTGCCCTTCTGGTCAGCCTTGCCCGGCGAGTAGATGGCCTTATCAGAACCAGCTGCTGCAGCCTTCGCAGGTGCCGCGTGGGCTACCTCGGGTTCAATGGTGGGGAATACCCCGGGTGCGAAAGCAGCCGCCATAGCCAGACTCAAGCCTGCTGCCGCAACGCGGAGACTCCGCTTACGTGATAGTGGACGCATTCTTTTCCTTCCCGTTGCAGTCCGGGCACCATTACTCAACACCCAGACACAGTGAATGCACAAACTTCTTTGAAAGTTCGTTCATAATCGTAACAGAATAAAGACACTTCACCCGCGGGGATGTTGAACAACTCATGAATAACCGCCACCCAAACCGCATAATGCAGGCAATCCCAGCGGTGTCGCAATGATTTTCATACTCGCAAAGCTCAGTAAAGCCACTGGTCAGACGGGTAACATTCGGATAACAGACTGACTTCGCCACAGCACCCTCAGCCGACGTCCGTCATGTGAACAAAATGACCAAAAGTTTCCTCGCCGTAACAAACGGCCAAAAAGCTCCCAGTTTTATGCCTTCAAGCCCCCGCCGATGAGCTGCGTGACGTTGGATGCCGCACGGGTACACATCGTTGCCACCTCACTGACCCGGTCCTGTGAATAGTCACTGTCCGGTAGCGTCAATCCCACGGCTGCCACGGCGCGTCCCGCCGCGTCATACACAGGTGCCGCTACCGTCCACACTCCTGGCGTCACCTCACCGGTTTCAATCGCGTACCCCTGCGTACGCACCCGAGTCAGTTCACCCATCAGATCATGAACCGACCTGGGCCCCTTCCCCGTGCGGTTCACAAACGCCACCTCGCGTGACAGCGCCGCCAACACATCCCGCTTTTCCATCGTCGCCATGATGGCCCTGCCCGTCGCGGTCAGGTACGCCGGCATATGCACGCCAGCCGCCGTGATCACCGCCATCGAATGAACCGACTGCTCTTTGAGCACATACACAGTTTCCCACCCGCGGATCACAGCCAGTTGCGCAACTCCACGCGCACGCTCAGCGAGCGCCCGCACGTCTTTTTGCGCCACCCGCTGTAACGGGTTAATCCGCAAATACGCGCTCCCTAACTCTGCCACCCCAGGTCCGAGCAAGTAGCCCGCATCAACCTTGGTGACCAGGCCCAGCTCTTCCAACACATTCAAAATCTCGTACGCCGAAGACCTGGGCACATTCCCAGACCGCGCAATTGCACCCGCACTAATAGGGCGGTTCGACGCCGCCAAATGACGCAGAATCGCCACGGCACGCCTGAGCGCAGGAACCTGAGACATCAGTCCAGCTCAAACTCACGCAACGCAGCACCATATAACTGCGCCACATCACCCAGTTGCGCGTGCTCACCATGAGCCGCCACCTCGCGCCCACCCACGATCACGTGCGTCGCATCCGTAGCAGTCGCCGCCAACACCGCCTGTTCGCCAACCGAACCAGCCGTGCGCACCGACTCCGTGTCCACCACAACAAAGTCCGCCACCTGTGTCTCACCAGCACCTACACCCGGGCGAATGTGCATTGAATACGCACCGCCCGCAGTCAAGGCCGCGATCAGTTCATCTGGGCTAAAGCGCCCACGCTCACCACTGCCCAGCCGTTCACCAGCTTCAAGCGCCCGGAGTTCCAACAATGGGTCCAGCACCACGTGCTGATCCGAACCCAGCGAAATCACCGCACCGGCCTGGGCCAAAGCAGAAGCCGGACCAATACCGTCTGCCAGGTCCGCCTCGGTGGTAGGACACATGACCACAGCGGAACGCGCATCACCCAACAACCTGATGTCCTCATCCGTCAAGTGGGTGGCGTGCACCGCTGACAACCGGTCAGTCACAACACCAGCATCGGCCAGCAAACGGGTCGGAGTCACACCGTAGTGCTCCAGGCACGCTTCGTTTTCTGCCGGCTGTTCAGACAAGTGAACGTGCAACGGCCCGTCCAACCCAGCAAACGTGGGCAGATCAGGCTTAGCCACACCACGCACGGAGTGAATCGCCGAACCCAGCGTCACCAACGGGTCCTCTGAGCCGGAGTACCCAACCGTCGAATACCCACCAAAGACGCCACCCAGGTCATCTGCCAACGCGGTCGCGAGCCCCGCGTGACGCTCCACATACCCATCGATCGAACCGTCACTAAACCGCGCCTGTTGCTCATTGAGCTCCTGCCCAATGCCACCGGTCAGATAACACGTGTCCAGTAGCACCAGGCGAATCCCCACGTCACGGGCTGCACGTGCCAGCGCCAGTTCCATGTCGTGACTGCCGTACGGCTTACCGCCCACCTGGTGGTGGACGTAATGGAATTCCGCCACCGAGGTGTATCCCGCCGTCAGCATTTCCGCATACACCGCGCGTGCCAGCAGGTAGTAGTTTTCTGGCGTGAGCTGTTCGGCGGCCCGGTACATGACTGTGCGCCACGTCCAGAACGTCCCGCCGTCAGCGTGGGTGCGTCCACGCAACAGCCGGTGGAAAGCGTGCGAGTGCGCGTTGTTCGCCCCCGGCAGCGCCAAACCACTGTAGGTGACAGCCTCCGGTGGCGCGCTCACCCCAGCGCGCGTCTCTGCAACGGAACCGTCCCCGTCGACAAGCACGGCCACACTGTTGAGCACGTGACCGTCTACATACAGGTTTTCAAACCACAGAGTTTTCACGCCTGCACTCCCGCTTCCATCGCCAATGCGTCAGCCAGCACCTTCACACCTGCCCGCTGATCGTCTTCTTCGCACGCTTCTTCTGGCGCGTGTGAAACACCCGTAGGATTACGCACAAACAGCATGGCAGATGGCACAAACCCTGCCAAGATCCCAGCGTCGTGCCCCGCACCCGAATCCAGAATCGGTGCCTCCGGCAGCACTCCCTGCAGACGCTGGTTGAACTCACTGTTGAAGTGCGTTGTGGCCGAATACGACTCCTGGCTCACCGTCACCTCGACACCCAAATCGTGCCCAACTTCCTGCGCCCGCTGCGAGATTGCGCGCAACACAGCGCCCACAACCCCGTCATCCGGGTGGCGAATGTCCAACCAGAAATCCATGCTCGAAGCGATCACGTTCGTACCGCCCGGGTGCAAAATGGTACGGCCCACAGTCGCAACAGCCTTACCGTCCACACCGGCCACCACAGCAGGAATCGCACCAATGACCTGCGAACCAGCAACAACCGGGTCAGCACGCTTGGTCATGGGCGTAGTCCCCGCGTGGTTACCCTGGCCCGCAAACGTGAACCGCCACCGGCCGTGTCCCACAATCGAGGATCCAATGGCCACCGGTTGCCCAATATCAATGAGGCCCACACCCTGTTCCACGTGAAGCTCAAGGAACGAACCAATCCGTGACAGACGCTCCTTGTCCTGCCCCACCAAGTCCGGGTTCAGACCCACCTCGGAAGCCACCTCGGCGAAAGTTTTCCCCTCAGCATCCTTGAGCCCCAACGCACGGTCCGGTTCGATCACGCCAGTGATCAACCGTGACCCCAGGCACGCGACCCCAAACCGGGACCCTTCCTCTTCCGGGAACACTGCCAACGCCAGTGGGCGGTTGAGCTGTTCCAGCCGGCCGTCCACCTTCAGCTGGTCAACGGCTGCCAACGCCGAGGCGACCCCCAGCGGCCCGTCAAACTCACCTCCACCTGGAACAGAGTCCAGGTGCGAACCGGTCACCACAGCGTTGTCGCCCGGGGCGGTCACCCACGCCCACGTGATTCCGTTGTGGTCGATTTCCACGTCTAAGCCACGTGCCTGCGCTTCGCCCACGAACCATTCACGCAGGTTGAGTTCGGTGGAGCTGAATCCGGGTCGCATGTATCCGGGGCCACGCGGATCGCGCCCCACATCGCGAATGTCGTTGAGAAGAGAAACTACGTCTGACATGGATCCTCCGAATTATCAGCGCATCAAGCGGATGTATGTGTGGTTAAAAAGTGCCTGGATTTATGGTGACTGGCCATAAGGTGACGGCCCACCCCTGTGGGAGTGGGCCGGTTAAGTATTTACAGTGCGTAACCGTTAAGAACAGTTCCGTCAGTATCGGTCAGCGTATGCACAAACTTGTGCACCCCGCTTGCGACTTCAAGGGCACGGCCCGAACGCACAAACTCATACGTTGCAGCCAGCTCTGGTGACATGAAACGGTCAGTGCCAGGCCCTGGAACGTCTTTGCGGAGTTCCGCGATCACTGCACCGGTCACAGCTCCCGGTTCTGGTTCACGCAACTCAATGGCACGGGCTGCCGCGTACAGTTCAACGGCGAGCACGCGGGTGAGGTTTTCAATTGCGGTGCGCAGTTTGCGGGCCGCTCCCCACCCCATTGATACGTGGTCTTCCTGCATGGCTGAGGAAGGGATCGAATCGACCGAGGCCGGTGCGGCTAAGCGCTTGGTTTCAGCCACCATGGCAGCCTGCGTGTAATGGGCGATCATGAGACCGGAGTCCACGCCTGGGTCATCAGCCAAGAACGAGTTGAGTCCCTGGTTACGGGCTGGGTCCATGAAACGGTCGGTGCGGCGTTCGGCAATCGAGGCGACATCGGCCACCACAATGGACAAGAAGTCCAGTTGGTGCGCAATGGGCGCTCCGTGGAAGTTACCGTTGGACGACACTTCACCGTTTGGCAACACCACTGGATTGTCTACTGCTGCACGGATTTCGCGTGCGGCCACCTGAGCGGCGAACGTTGCCGCATCACGGGCAGCACCGGTCACCTGAGGCGAGCACCGCAACGAGTACGCGTCCTGTACCAGGTGGGTGGAGTCAAAGTGAGACTTCACAATCGGGGATGCGTGCAGAGCGTCTAGCATGTTGCGCGCACTTGCCGTCTGACCTGGGTGTGGGCGCAGCGGGTGGTGCAGTTCGTCGCGGAACACCTGGTCCGTACCGTTCTGACCCTCAACGCTCATTGCGGCTGTGAGGTCAGCGGTGGTGAGCAGCTTCTCCAAGTCGTACAGCGCCATGATGAGCATTCCCAACATGCCGTCCGTACCGTTAATGAGCGCCAGGCCTTCTTTTTCTTCCAGCTCAACCGGCGTGATACCCGCTGCTTTAAGAACAGGGCCCGCTTCAACCGGTTCCAAACCACCTTCAGGGTCGTGAACATAGCCTTCGCCCATGACCACCAGCGCGCATGCGGACAGCGGCGCTAAGTCACCTGAACAACCCAGCGAACCGTGCTCGTACACCCACGGGGTGATACCTGCGTTAAGCAGGTTCACGTATGCTTCCAGCGTTTCGACCTTCACACCGGTACGCCCGGTCGCCAGCGTGCGGGCGCGCAGAAGCATCAAGGCGCGAACCACCTCGGGCTCCACCGGCTCCCCCATACCCGCGGCGTGGGAACGGATCAGCGACTTCTGCAGCTGCGAGCGCAGATCGTGCGGAATGTGACGCTGCGCCAGGGCACCAAACCCAGTGGACACACCGTAAACCGGTTTGGGGGCCTGAGCCAGGTCGTCCACGTGAGTACGCGTCTTTGCGACCTCTTCACGGACACGCTCAGGCAACTCAACCGGCGCGTTCTCACGCGCAACGGCAACCACCTGCGCAAACGTCAGCTCATCAGGTTCAAGCGCAATTGGGTTCATCAAAACTCCTGAAAATTGAGGTGCACTACATTATGCACACTTATGCAGAAACACTGTACGGTTGCGGGTTCGACGCGATCAATTCGCCTTCACAGAACACCGCACCGATCTGTTGCACACCCGGGCGGTACACCAAGTAGCGGTAGCTGGGGGCATCCAGGATTGAGAAGTCGGCGCGGGCGCCGGGACGCAAGTGACCCACGTCCTCACGCTCCAGGGCTTTTGCTCCGCCTTCAGTGGCTGCCCACAGCGCTTGGTCCACCGTGAAGTGCATGTCGCGCACCGCGATTGCCAGGCAGAACGGGATGGAGCTTGAGAACCCGCTGCCCGGGTTGCAGTCCGAGGCGATCGCAACCGTCACGCCGGCCTCAAAGTAACGGCGGGCGTCAGGGTAAGGCTGGCGAGTAGAGAACTCGATGCTGGGCAGCAAGGTCAGCACTGTGCCGGATTCGGCTGCCGCGGCCAAATCTGCGTCGCTGGCGAAGGTCGCGTGGTCGGCAGATGCGCACGTGTACTTGGCCGCCAGCTGTAGGGCACCGCCGTCAGTGAGCTGGTTGGCGTGCAAACGCGGGCGCAAACCGTGCTCGATGCCGGCCTGCAAAATGCGGGCGGTCTGCTCTTCTGTGAACGCGCCTTTTTCACAGAACACGTCGATCCACTTGGCGTGCGTTGTGGCCTTCGGGATCATTTCGTTGATGACCAGGTCCACGTAGGCGTCCGGGTCATCCTTGAACTCGGCAGGCACCACGTGAGCCGCCATGAGCGTCACTTCATCCGTGTGACGCGCGGCCAACTCAAGTGCATTGAGTTCCGACTCAACGTCTAGCCCATACCCCGACTTCACCTCGAACGTGGTGGTACCGGAGTGCTGGGCCTGACGCATGAGTCGTACCAGATTCGCTTCCAGCTCATCATCACTTGCAGCGCGCGTGGCGTTCACCGTTGTGGCGATACCACCGGCGGAGTACGACTCCCCCGCCATGCGTGCCGCGAACTCTTCGGAACGGTCACCAGCAAACACCGTGTGGTTGTGGGAGTCCACAAACCCGGGGATGACTGCCTGGCCAGCCGCGTCGATCACGCGGTGGGTCTCGTAGTCTGCCGGGCCGTCTTCTTGCCCTTTCGCCTGGAGAGCGGAAGGTGCCTGGCGTGCCTGAGTGGCAACGACCTCGGCGGCCTGCGGGTGACCCGCTTCCAGGTCCGAGGTGGGACCCGCCCACGCAACCTTGCCGTCCTCAACGACCAGGGTGGCGTCAGTGATGACACCCAGGAAGTCGCTGTGCGGGTCAGCGGGGGTTGCGTTAGGAGCCGGGTTGTTGGTGACCAGTTCCGAAATGTTCGTAATGATCAGCATGAATGCCTCAGTCTGCTCGCTTGTTCAACTTTTCAACTGCAGGGACGCGGATGCCACGTTCTTCAGCAACTTCCACAGCGCGGTCGTAACCAGCGTCCACGTGGCGAAGAACACCCATACCTGGGTCGTTGGTGAGCAGGCGCTGAAGCTTCTGCGCAGCCAACTCAGTTCCGTCAGCAACCGACACCTGACCGGCGTGGATCGAACGACCCATACCCACACCACCACCGTGGTGCAGGGACACCCAGCTAGCACCGGACGAGGTGTTCACCAGAGCGTTGAGCAGTGGCCAGTCAGCCACGGCGTCGGTGCCGTCGAGCATGCCTTCGGTTTCACGGTAAGGCGATGCAACCGAACCGGAGTCGAGGTGGTCACGACCAATGACGATAGGTGCCGAAACCTTGCCTTCAGCAACCAGCTTGTTGAAGAGCAGACCGGCCTTTTCGCGTTCGCGGTAGCCCAACCAGCAGATACGTGCAGGCAGACCTTCGAACTCCACGTACTCAGCGGCCGCGTCCAACCAGCGGTGCAGAGATTCGTTCTCAGGGAACAGTTCCTTCAGCGCCTTGTCGGTGACTTCGATGTCCTTAGGGTCACCAGACAGGGCTACCCAGCGGAATGGTCCAAGACCTTCACAGAACAGTGGGCGGATGTAGGCAGGAACGAAGCCTGGGAACTCAAACGCGCGGTCGTAGCCAGCCTTGCGGGCTTCGTCACGGATCGAGTTACCGTAGTCGAATACTTCAGCACCGCGGTCCTGGAATTCAACCATGGCGCGCACGTGCTTAGCCATCGACTCTTCCGCACGCAGAGTGAACTTCTCTGGGTCGTCTTCTGCTTCGGTCTGCCAGTCATCCACTGACACACCAACGGGCAGGTAGGACAGTGGGTCGTGCGCCGAGGTCTGGTCAGTGACGATGTCAACTTCTGCCGCCTCGGGACGGTCCAGCAGGGCAGGCAGGATTTCAGCCGCGTTGCCAACCAGACCCACGGACAGTGGCTTGCGTTCCTTCTTCGCGTCAAGGACCAGCTTGAGGGCTTCGTCAAGGTCGGTGACAACTTCGTCCAGGTAGCGCTTGCCCTTACGACGTTCCAGGCGCTCCTTCTCAACGTCAACGATGAGGCAGGCACCACCGTTGAGCGTGACAGCCAACGGCTGCGCACCACCCATACCACCACAACCAGCGGTCACGGTCAGGGTTCCAGCCAGGGTGCCGTCGAAACGCTTGCGTGCAATAGCGGCGAAGGTTTCGTATGTTCCCTGCAGGATTCCCTGGGTTGCAATGTAGATCCACGAACCGGCCGTCATCTGGCCGTACATCATCAGGCCTTCAGCTTCGAGCTTGCGGAAGTGCTCCCAGTTAGCCCAGTCGCCCACCAGGTTCGAGTTAGCGATCAGCACGCGAGGCGCCCATTCGTGGGTCTTGAGAACACCGACAGGCTTACCCGACTGGATCAGCAGAGTTTCGTCTGCTTCCAGGTCATCCAGAGTGGACACGATCTGGTCGTAGGCCTCCCAGCTGCGGGCTGCGCGGCCAGTGCCACCGTAAACCACCAGGTCTTCAGGGCGTTCAGCAACCTCTGGGTCCAGGTTGTTCATGAGCATGCGCTTAGCGGCTTCGGTCTGCCAGTTCTTTGCAGTGATTTCAGAACCGCGAGGCGCGCGGATCACACGCGATGGGTCGTGACGTGTAAAGGACATGGTGAACCTTTCTGCTGATCTCTGGTTGTACTGGTTGTACTCGCGTGGGCGCTTGGTTGTGGCCTTGATGTTTTAGCCTTGATTTCCAGCCCGAGCAAACCATATGGAGTTTGTTCAATCGTCTCCGGTTTGCGTCGAGAATGCGATGGCCGCCACACTGTTACTGTCCGAAATACTGGACGGACAGAAGGCGCAAAGGGAGCGGCACGGCGAGAAAAATGATGCCGTACCGCTCCCTTTGCGCTATTTGGCCACGCGGTCAGTCTTTACGTCCGCGCTTCCACAAGCGACGACCTCGGGCACGTTCCTCAGTCTTCTCATGGAAAGCCTGACGCACAGCGTCCTCACGGGCCTCTTTCTTCGCAATGCGCTTAGCCTCTGAGGAAACCTGTTCCTTCGTGGGCTCGTGGTCACGCAGACCCACCTGCAGGTCCTCAGGAATCTCCGGCAGCGTACCCGTATCAGCGCGCACCTTGTGGTGCAGAATCTCCTGACGCAGGATCTTCGCCAAGAAGTAAATACCCAGCAGGTTAGGCACACTCATCAAGAAGAACATGGCGTCGGAGAACATCACAACGCTCTCCAGACCAATCGAAGCACCCACAACAATCGCCAGGACCCAAACAACCTGGAAGATGCGCTGAGCAACTGCACTTCCGCCAGTCAAGAAGTCGGTGGCCTTCTGGCCGTAGTAGGAGTACGACAGCACGGTCGAGAACGCGAACAGAACCACACAGATGGTGAGCAGAACAGGGAACCAGCTAGCAACAGTGCTGAACGCGCTCGAGGTCAACTCAACACCGGCAGCGTCCGAACCGTCATTCTCCTGCTTGTACATGCCAGTGGTGATGATGGCCAGCGCGGTCAACGTACACACGATCACCGAGTCAACCAGAGGCTCCCACATAGCCGTGTAACCTTCGGTCGCTGGGCGCGACGTCTTCACAGCCGAGTGAGCCATACCCGCGGAACCCACACCGGCAGCGTTCGAGAACAGCGCACGCTGGATACCAATAATGGCCACACCAACAACACCACCAGCAACACCGCCACCGGTGAACGCACCGGCAAACATCTCACCGAAAGCAGCTGGAATGCTTGTGAAGTTCACCAGGATCACGGCGATGGTACCGATCATGTACAGAATCGCCATGAGCGGAGTAATGGCCGAGGTGTAGTCGGCGATCTTCTTAATTCCACCGATGATCACAAGACCAGCCAAAACTGCCATGATCACACCAATGAGCCACAGCTTGTCAGCGAACCAGCTGGACTCACCACCGGTAGCGTTGACCAGAACCGCAGCACCCTGGTTGGCCTGGAACAAGTTACCTGCACCAAACACACCAACCAAGGCAGCGATTGCGTAGAACACCGAAAGGAACTTACCCAGTTTTGGGCGACCGATCTCTGCCAGACCCGCCTTCAGGTAGTACATAGGGCCACCGGCAGTGGTTCCGTCTTCACGAACCACGCGGTACTTCACACCAAGCGTGGCTTCAGCCATCTTCA
>CABTZC010000047.1 GCA_902489185.1 uncultured Brevibacterium sp.
ACCACACGGGTCTTTGCTTCGTCCACATCTACGGCGTTGACATCGATGTGTTCGTATGCCGAATTCTGCTTCCGACCTTCACCCAAGTACGGCAAATCTTCGTCGTGGTCGGCCGGCGGCTCAACCGTACGAATGTAAGACAGGCCGTATTCCTTTGCGAAGTCCCAGTCACGGCTGTCTTCAGCGGGCACACCCATGACCGCGCCGGTTCCGTACCCCATGAGCACGTAGTCAGCCACAAAAACCGGCATGTCCTGACCGGTTGCAGGGTTTTTCACGTAGCTACCGGTGAACACACCCGTTTTGTTCTTGTCTTCCTGACGCTCGGCCGGAGTTTTCGCAGCCGCGGCACGCTGGTACTCTGCTACCGCCTCGGCGGGGGTTGCCGCCCCTTGCGTCCACGTGGGATTCACCTCTTCTGGCCACGAGTCCTGCACGAACTCGTCAACGAGCGGGTGTTCCGGGGAAAGAACAGCAAACGTTGCGCCGAACAACGTGTCGGCACGCGTGGTGTACACCTCGAGTTGCGGAACTTGAGGACCAGTGAAACGCACGAGGGCACCCACCGATTTCCCAATCCAGTTGCGCTGCATGTGCTTGACCGCTTCGGGCCAATCCACTGTATCCAGGTCTGCGTCCAAACGGTCGGCGTACGCCGTAATCCGCATGTTCCACTGCTTGAGTTTGCGTGTGTAAACCGGGAAGTTCCCGCGTTCGGAACGGCCCTCCGCTGTCACTTCTTCGTTAGCGAGCACGGTACCCAATCCAGGGCACCAGTTCACTGGCGATTCGCTCACGTACGCCAAGCGGTAGTTCTGCAAAACGTCTTCACGTTCACGTGGGCTCAGGTCCGCCCATGCACCCCTGCCGGTGTCGCGCACACCGGTTTCGAACTGTTCAATCAGTTCACTGATGGGTCGTGCCTTGGCAGTTTCCGCGTCGTACCAGGCGTCGAAAATTTTAGCGAAGATCCACTGTGTCCACTTAACGAACTCAGGGTCCGTCGTGGCGAACGTGCGACGCGGGTCATGTCCCAGGCCCAAACGACGCAACTGGCGGCGCATGTTCTCAATGTTCTGATTTGTTGTGATGCGTGGGTGTTGTCCCGTTTGTACCGCGTACTGTTCAGCGGGGAGACCAAAAGCGTCATATCCCAGTGCGTGCATGACGTTTCGCCCACACATGCGCTGGTAGCGGGCGTACACGTCTGTTGCCAAATATCCAAGCGGGTGCCCCACGTGAAGACCACGCCCAGACGGATAGGGAAACATGTCCATGAGGTACATGGGCGCACCGAGGTCACGATTATCCCCAGCGAGGTCACCTACTGGGTTGGGGGATGCGAACGTCCCCTCTTCTTCCCACCGGTCTTGCCATTTGAGTTCAATGTCTCCCGCCAGCTGCGCATCGTAGCGATAGGTGGGCTGCTCGGGAGCGTTACTCATTAGCGTCCTTTCGGGGTTGTCTAACCGCAACATACTAGTTCGACGTATGTACTGACATGTATGACAGCCACTTTAGGCTATCTCACACGAACAGCCGTAACTCTGCCACTCGCCAGTATGGTACGAGGTAGAAAATACCGTTCCACCCCGTAGGATAGGTTCTTGAATGTCCACGCTGGTGTCGCACATACAACAGGGAGTCCCGATGTCCGCAATGATGAGTTCATCTTCCACGCCTTTAACCTTTGACTTGCCAGAAAGCGACACCATCACCGATGTGTTTGTAGCCCGGGTCATATCAGATCCACACGCGCACATGCTTTCACTTTTGGAAAATGACCGCGAAGTCGCAATTTCGGCGCAACAGTTCCACCGCGAAGTTGTGGACGTGGCCAAGGGGCTGATTGCCCGCGGTGTTAAACCCGGTGACCGGGTGGGTATTTTCGGCGCCACCAGTTACGACTGGACCACCTACGACTTTGCCATCTGGTTCGTCGGCGGCGTCTCAGTTCCGTTCTACGACACCTCCAGTGAAGAACAGCTGGCGTGGATTCTTAAGGATACGGGGCTGCGATACGTTGTCGCCGAGTCCCACGAACACAGCGATCGCGTGGCTCAGGCGCGTGAGACAAGCGGCATCGAAGGACCTCTGGAGATCAGCGTATGGGATAAGGACGGTCACCGTTCGCTTGTCGAGGCTGGCCGCGATGTTTCCGCCGAGGTCGTTGAGGCAGCCCGCTCATCACGCAATAAGTCGGATGATGCGACCATCATTTACACCTCGGGAACAACGGGCCGCTCACGCGGATGCGTTCTCACCCACGCGAACTTCGTTGACACCGCAGCCAGCGCCGCCGTACAGATCAACCAGGTTGTCACTCCTGGCGCCCGGTGTCTCCTGTTCATTCCCACCGCGCACGTGTTCGCCCGTTTCATTGAAGTGATGAGCATTCTTCACGGTGTCACGCTGGCACACGAATCGGATCTGACGAAACTCACGGAGGCTCTGGGAGCGTTTCGTCCTACGTTTATTCTGGGTGTCCCGCGCGTCTTTGAAAAGGTCTTCAACTCCGCGCTGCAAAAAGCTGAGGCTGAGAAAAAAGCACCCATTTTCCGGGCGGCTGAAGCAGTTGCTGTGCAATATTCCGTTGCTTTGAGCGAAGGCAAGGTATCCCCATGGCTCAAAGCCAAGCACAAACTCTTCGACGTTTTGGTGTATTCCAAGCTCCGCGCAGTTCTGGGTGGACAGGCAACGCACGCCGTGTCAGGCGGTGGCCCGCTGGGCTTCCGCTTGGGACACTTCTTCAAGGGAATCGGCGTGGACATTCTCGAAGGGTACGGACTGACAGAAACCACCGCCCCAATCGCCGTAAACACTCCCGGTAAGTCCAAGATTGGAACCGTGGGCGTGCCACTGCCTGGAAACACGGTTGCAGTGGCACCTGATGGCGAGATCCTTGCCAAGGGTGTCAGCGTTTTTAAGGAATACCTCAACGACCCGCAAGCTACCCAGGACGCTTTTGTCGACGGATGGTTCTGCACGGGTGACTTTGGAACGCTTGACGAAGACGGATATGTCAGTGTCACCGGACGCAAAAAGGAACTCATTATTACTGCTGGTGGCAAGAACGTTGCTCCTGCCCCGTTTGAAGATGAGCTGCGACGCCACCCGGTCATTGGCCAAGCAGTCGTGATTGGTGAAGGTAAGAAGTTCGTCTCGGTTCTCATCTTCCCCGACATGGAGATGCTTCCAGCCTGGTTGGAAAACCGTGGCCTGCCTGCCCTATCACTCGAAGACGTACCCGACAATGAAAAGATCAACGAATCTGTCTCGCGGGCAATCGAAGTGGCCAACCGCAGGGTTTCACGTGCTGAGTCGATCCGCGAATACCGGATTGTTCCCGCTCAACTGACGGAACAAAATGGCTACCTTTCAGCAAAGCAGTCCGTGAAACGCCACATTGTCAACAAGGACTTCAGCTCCTACATTGACGACATTTACGGCCCAGAGAACGCGTGATATTAGCTTTCACGCGGGCTCTGGTCCCACCACTTGTGGCACCTGGGTACTTCAAAATATAGACTTAAAGGTATGAGTGAAAACACGCCCACAAACGACACCGAAACAACTGCCTCACACAACGTGGACGACGGTGTCGAGGCCGACGCCAATCAGGTTGATTCCAAGAAGGCTGACGCATCTCAGAACAAATCAGCTGAGGAAACACCTAAGTTTGAGCTGACCCCTGACGGCATTCCTGACTTCGCCAACGAAATTGACTCTCTGCGTTCCCTCCAGAGGCAGGTTTCAGGAACCAAATCAAAGTCCAAGGCCTGGAAGAAGGGGTACCCGTACCGCACCAAGATGGCGCGGCCTGCGTATGAGCGTGAGAAGCGCAAGCTCCAGATTGAGCTCCTCAAGCTTCAAACGTGGATCAAGGAAACTGGTGAACGCGTCGTCATCATCTTTGAAGGACGAGACGCAGCCGGTAAAGGTGGTGCAATCAAGCGCTTTACCGAACACCTCAACCCGCGTGGCGCCCGCGTCGTAGCCCTAGAAAAGCCCACGGAACGCGAACAGACCCAGTGGTACTTCCAGCGCTACGTTCAGCACTTGCCATCAGCAGGCGAGATCGTCATGTTCGACCGTTCGTGGTACAACCGCGCCGGTGTCGAACGTGTGATGGGGTACTGCACACCAGCCGAATACCTCGACTTCACACGGTCATGCCCACAGTTCGAAACGATGCTGGTGAATTCGGGAATCAAGATCATCAAGTTCTGGTTCTCGGTGGGACGCGAAGAACAACTACACCGCTTTACGTCACGCTCAACCGACCCCGTTAAGCAGTGGAAACTCTCCCCCACCGACCTGGCGAGCTTGGACAAATGGGATGCGTACACCGAAGCCAAAGAAGCCATGTTCTTTTACACCGACACAGCCCAAGCACCGTGGACGGTAGTGAAATCGAATGACAAGAAACGTGCCCGGCTAGAAGCAATGCGTTACGTACTCGCGCAGTTCGACTACCCGAACAAAGACCGCCGCGTCGCACATCGACCCGACCATCTACTGGTGGGCAGCCCCAAAGATATCTACGATCAGGGTGAGGGCCCCTCAGACTTTAGCGCTCTAGAAATCTGACGAGGATTGAATGTCACACGTAGCTCTTCTGACTAAGCGTTCGTCAGCGCTGGCTCGTTCGCAGAAACTGCTCAACAAGCCCTTCGTGGTCCATCTCAAGGAGACGGTCGCCCGGTTTGGCGCCCGGTTGGGGAACCAGTTCGGTGCGGCAATCACGTACTTCCTGGTCCTTGCGATCATCCCCATCCTCATGTTCGCATTCGCGATCTTGGGCTTCACACTCGACGTGGTTAAGCCAGAGTGGGTAGGGGTTGTCAACGATTGGATTACCAAAACGGCACCTGGCCAGGACCAACTTGTCTCCATGCTCCAAAACTTCCTGGACAACTGGGAAGCCGTAGGAATCGTGGGTATCCTGTCTGCGCTGTTCACCGCTCAAGGGTTCATTGGGAACCTCAAGGACGCGATTCGAGCGCAGCTCACTGATGACATGGACAACATTCCCAAAGAGCCCTTCGTCACGCGCACGCTCAACAATGTGTACACGCTCTTGGGAATCCTGGTTCTCGTCTTCCTCACACTGACTGCCACAGTATTGGGTACCGGTTTGCAGAACGCCATTGCGAGCTGGCTGGACCTCCCCGGCTGGTTCGCGGTCGTATTCAATGTCCTTACAATTGCGCTCGCGGTGGCCATGAACTGGTTGCTTTTTATGTTCATCTTCACCACGATTCCGGATAAGAAGATCCCTATGCGCACCCGCGCGATCGGATCGCTGACGGGTGCAGTGGCACTCGCTGTACTGCTGAACTTGGCGACCGTTCTCATTAGCATCTTTTCGGGTTCGCCCACGGCAGCGCTCTTTGGCCCCATCATCGCGATCATGCTGTCGATGAACCTGTTTATCAGGATTTTGCTCATGGTCGCAGCGTGGATGGGAACCAGCCACGACGACCGAGTTTTCCACCAAGTTCCCGAAGGCAAACCGCTGCAAGCTGAGCAGAAGGACGACGACATCGACCTCACCAGTTCTTTGCTTGCCGTCATCACAGCAATCGGCCTGATTTTCCTCACACTGTTTGGGCTTAAACGGTTCGAGGAACGTGAGTAACGTATCAGCACACAAGTTTTAAACGCAGCAACCCTGCGAGCAAGATAAATCAGCACAAAACGTGCACCAACACGAAGGAGTCGCTGTGAGCGAAGTGGCTAACACCAAACTGCAAGAGTGGAACACCAAGTCCGAACTTGCTGAACAGATCCTGCCTGGAGTTGGGCGTCTGTTCCGCAACAACGACGTTCTGCTGACCGTCTACGGGCGTTCCTTACTGAACAAGTCCACAATTGGAATCGTCAAGGCGCACCGCTACGCACGCCACTTTGACGGAAAAGACCTGGATCTCAACGAAACCCTCGCCATCGTCAACGAACTCCAGAAACTCAACCTGACCGGCTCCCGCCTGGACCTCGGACGCCTGGCTGCCGGATACCGTGAAGCCGGCGGCGACCTCGGCGAATACCTCAAGAACGAACTATCTACCGTCATCGACGGACCGGAGTCCCCAGAACCACGCGATGTAGTGCTCTACGGCTTCGGACGCATCGGCCGCCTGGTTGCTCGCATTCTGATCGACCGAAACGGTGGAACCGGAATGCGCCTTCGCGCAATTGTGGTCCGTAAGAACGGTGAAAACGACATCATCAAGCGTGCCTCGCTTCTGCGCCGTGACTCGGTACACGGTAAGTTCGACGGCTCGATCACTGTCGACGAGGAAAACAACACCATCCTGGCCAACGGGGTTCTCATCCAGGTCATTTACTCGTCCGACCCATCGACAGTGGACTACACCGAATACGGCATCAAGGACGCCATTGTTGTTGACAACACCGGTCGCTGGCGCGATGAAGAGGGCCTGGGCCAGCACCTGAAGTCCAAGGGTGTTGGCAAAGTCATCCTCACTGCGCCCGGTAAGGGTGACATTAAAAACATTGTGTACGGTGTCAACAACTCCGCCATTGAAGACAGCGACACGATCCTGTCGGCAGCGTCGTGTACCACCAACGCGATCACCCCAGTGCTCAAAGTCATCAACGACGAATTCGGCGTCAAGAACGGTCACGTAGAAACCGTTCACTCGTTCACCAACGACCAGAACCTTATCGACAACTTCCACAAGGGTGCCCGCCGTGGACGTGCAGCCGGTCTCAACATGGTGCTCACCGAAACCGGTGCTGCTAAGGCCGTCGCCAAGGCTCTCCCTGAACTCAAGGGCAAGCTTTCAGGTAACGCGATTCGCGTCCCCACGCCTAACGTGTCCATGGCGATTTTGAACCTCAACCTGGAACGCGAAACCACGGTTGAGGAACTCAACACGTTCCTGCGTAACACCTCGTTGCACTCAAGCTTGCGCAACCAGATCGACTACATCCACTCCCCCGAAGTCGTTTCCACCGACTTCGTGGGCTCGAAGCGTGCCGGTGTTGTCGACGGTCTGGCAACAATCGTCGACGGCGACCGAGTGGTCGTGTACGTGTGGTACGACAACGAATACGGCTACTCGTGCCAGGTAGTTCGCTGTTTGGCCGACATGGCTGGAGTCGACTTCCCAGCCCTGCCTAAGCGCGCCTAAAAATGGGTTACGTTCTTTCACTCGACGAAGGAACGACGTCAACACGTGCGGTCATCTTCACTGAAGATGGCCGCATTGTTGCTCAGTCCTCACAAGAGTTTACCCAGCACTTTCCGCGTGGAGGTTGGGTCGAACACGACCCGCTGGAAATCTGGCGTGCCAGCCGTCAGGTCATCGGTTCTGCGCTCGGCAAGGCACAACTCACAGGATCCGATATCGCATGCGTGGGGGTCACTAATCAACGCGAAACCACGGTCGTGTGGGAAGCGTCCACTGGCCGACCCATTTACCCTGCAATCGTGTGGCAAGACACGCGTGGAACCGAGTATGTGGAGCGGTTGAGCGAGGACGCCCACGACATCGCCGCCATCACGGGCCTACCCGTCAACACGTACTTTTCAGCGATCAAACTCATGTGGATTCTGGACCACGTGGAGGGTGCCCGCGCACGCGCAGAAAAAGGCGAACTCCGGTTTGGCACGATCGACGCGTGGCTCTTGTTTAACCTCACGGGTGAACACGTCACCGATGTCACGAACGCGTCCCGCACCATGCTCATGGATATACATACCGGCCAGTGGTCTGCGCGCATCTTGGATCTCACCGGGATCCCAGAGCAACTACTCCCCCGCATCTGCCCGTCGGTCGGCGAGTTGGGTAACGTGCGTTCCAATCAACTCTTGAGTGGCACAGCTGTCACCGGCGTATTAGGTGACCAGCAGTCTGCCGCGTTTGGCCAGGTGTGTTTCGGCTACGGAGATACCAAGGTCACCTTTGGCACTGGGTGTTTTCTACTGACCAATACGGGTACTGAAATTGTCCGTTCCCGCCACGGTTTAGTGTCGACGGTGGCGTATCAGATCACGGGTCAACCACTTCAATATGCGTTGGAGGGCTCGATTGCGGTTGCCGGTTCGTTGGTTCAGTGGTTGCGTGACAATCTGGGCATTATTTCGACGTCGAACGAGGTCGAAACGCTCGCGGCTTCCGTGGATGATTCTGGTGGCGTGTTCTTTGTTCCTGCGTTTGCTGGGTTGTTCGCGCCCAGGTGGCGGCCGGATGCGCGCGGAACCATTGTGGGTCTGACGGGTTTTACCACCGCAGCTCATATTGCTCGTGCCGCGCTGGACTCTACCGCATTCCAGGCCACCGAGGTCGTCGACGCTTTGATCTCGGATGTGGGTACGGACATGGGGACGATCCGGGTCGACGGCGGAATGAGTGTCAACGACGCATTTTTGCAGTTCCTCGCCGATATTCTCGACTCACCGGTTGTACGTCCCACGGAAACCGAGTCCACGGCTGTGGGCGCGTGTTTTGCCGCTGGTGTAGGCGTGGGCTTGTACACTCATGCAGACGTCGCGTCCTTGTGGAGACAGGACCGAGTGTTTAGTCCCCACATGGACTCATACACACGCGAGCACTTGCGCGCTCGTTGGAACGAGGCGGTAGAACGTAGCCTCAACTGGGAGCACTAGTATGTCGCACAGCCAGTTACCTCAGATTCTTCGAGCAATGCGCGTAACCCTTCACGTTGCGTTTGCGGTCATGTTGGGCGTAGGCATTTTGAGATTCATCATCACATTTGATCAGCATCCTGCTGTTCTTCTGATGATTCTCATTCTGACGTTTATGCTTGCAGGGTTGTATTTGGTGGGCACGGTCACCGAAATGCAGCATACGAAACACCCCGAACGTTTCAACCCCGCGCCACTGAAATCCTGGTGGCTGGCAGCAATCCTCATTTTGTGGGCCGGGCTCATGCTGTCGTCCATGAGTTTCGCCTGGGTGAGTTTCCCCCTCTTCTTTATTGTTCTCCACGCATATCGACCGTATGTTGCCGGTCCCGTGATGCTGGTCATGGTGTTCACCATTCTTGCCAGTTCATATCTCCACGGAGTGTTCAATGCAGGTTTTCTACTTGGGCCCACAATCGGGGCGTGCGTGGCAACTGTGGTGAGTGTTTTGTACCAAGAGTTACGCAAAGAGGCTGAAACGATGGGCAACGCGTATGAGGAGCTTCAACGGGCTCAGACGCAGATTTCCTTGAGCCAGCACCGAGCCGGGCGACTTGCTGAACGAGAAAAACTTGCGGCAGATGTTCACGACACACTGTCACAGGGCTTCACGTCCATTCTTCTTTTGAGTCGTTCACTTGAACAGCACGTCGAGCCGGCGGGGCGTGAAACTCTTCACCTCATCGAGGATACGGCTCAGAACAACCTACAACAGGCCCGCGAGTTTTTACACGGTTCCCCTCTTGGCACCTCGGACCTACATCCCACTTTGAGGGCGGAATGCCAAGCAGTTGAGCGGGCGAGCGCCGCAGTGGGTACAACGATTCAGTGCGAATTTGAAGTGACCGGGGAACCTTTTGCGCTCACCGCAGAGGTAGAGAATACACTCGTCCGGGCTACTCAAGGCCTGTTGTCCAATGTGTCGTTCCATTCGCGGTGTACACGGGCGAAGGTCACCTTGGCGTATTGGGAGAACTACGTAAGTTTAGACGTTGTAGATAACGGAGTTGGTTTCGCCGGGTCGTATGGTTACGGTTTGAGCGCCCTCAGTGACAGGGTTGCGGGCGTACACGGACAGCTCACTGTCGAAACAGCGGAGGGCGAAGGCTGCTCAGTCCACATTGTCATTCCCGTGGAGAAAACATGATTCGAGTTCTCTTAGTCGATGACCACCCGGTTGTGCGTGCAGGGCTGACCGCGGTTCTCAACACCAGCGACGACATTGACGTGGTGGCACAAGCCGGAACGGGACGCGAAGCGCTGGAGGTTCTTTCCTCCACCGAGGTCGATGTTGTGGTGAGCGATATTCAAATGCCCCAGATGAACGGGGTGGAGCTCACTGCTGAACTGGGAAAAATCGGCGGTCCTCCCGTCTTGATTCTAACGACGTTCGACACGGAGAACCTCATCGTCGCAGCCATGAACGCCGGCGCGCAGGGGTACCTTCTCAAAGACGCACCGCCGGAAGAACTGGCACGTGCAGTCCACGCGGTGCGCGAAGGTCGGCCGGTCATGTCCGATCAGGTGACTGTGGCGTTGACCCGGCGGCTCACGCAACCGCGTACGTCTCTGTCTGCCCGTGAGCTCGAAATTCTGCAAGCTGTTGCAGCTGGGCACACGAACAAGGAAATTGCCCA
>CABTZC010000048.1 GCA_902489185.1 uncultured Brevibacterium sp.
GAAACCGCTGCTGCTGAAGAAGCTGACGCAGCCGACGAGAAGGTCGACGAAGCTGCTGAAGCGAAGGCTGAAGCTCCAGCTGACGTTGACTCCGGTGCTCAGGAAGACGAAGCACAGGCTGAGGCTGACGAGGCTGCTGAAGAAGCAGACGAAAAGGCTGAAGAAGCCAAGTAAGGTTTCTCACGCAAGAGCCCGTTCACCGTTTGGTGGACGGGCTCTTTCTTTTGTGCGTCCGTTCGTGGTTTTACTCAACCAGGCGATGTGACTTGGGAACCTCGCCCGTGGACTCACCCACAGAGAACACAGCGAACGGAACAAAGTTGCCGTGTGGATCGGTGCGCCGCAAAACATCGCACAGCATGGCAGCAGACAACGGCGTGTCCTTGAGCTGCGACTCGACGGCAACCCGGAGCCCATGACGAGCAAGAATCAGCCACAGCCGCAGCAGGTCCCGCCCAGCCTGCACCCATTCCTCTGCACTGACCTGCGATGCGTGACCGCTGTGTAGCGCCAACACCAGCCGGTCCGGTGCTTTGCGGGAAGCGAACGTGGGCAACATGGTGCTCCACACGCCGGTGCGGGATACCGTGTTCAAGAGCGTGTCGCTGCCCGCTTTGATGAGACGGGCCCCGGTGCGCGCCACCGCCCGAGGTATCCGCAACGTTTCTGCGGTAAGCCCGTCCTGGTAGTAACGCGGGTCGGTGTCGTCCAAGCGCAGCCATTCCAAGGTTTCGTCCAATGCTTCCCGAGGTGCAAGCGCCGCCGCCTGCGCGTACCGGGAGGCGTCGCTCCAGACGGGTTCCGGAATCTGTGCGCTGGCAATAGGGCCCGAGGTGTACGCGAAGTTGGTCCGAGCGAACTGGGCGAGTGCCTCCTCCAGACGGTCGGTGCGTGGCACTAACTTGCCACGGTCCACCTGACGGTCTGACACCTCGGCGGGTTCAAAACTGGCCCCGCTGTCGGTTTCACGCGTACCCACACCCGCGCCCGGCGAAGGGGCACTGTTGCTTTCAGCGCCACATTCGCCGACCTCGGCGACGTCTAACTCAAGCCAGATACCGTGTCCCTCGCCCAGGACGCGCACCTGCTCAATGCGCGCACCTTCCACGCCGAGGGCGATGTTAGCCGCTTCAACCCAACAGCCCAGGGAGAGGCCGAGGTCCATGGCGTGTGGGTCGGTTACGGGGAGTGTGCGCTCAGGGTCGACGCGCACGGTGAGGGAGGCGCGCGACTCGGACAACGAACTCACCTGGGGCACCCACGGCTGCGTGTTGTGTGCGCTGGGCGCCCAACCGGCGATTGCGAAAACTCGTTCGAAAGTGGCCTCGGAGAAGCTCACGTGTGCACCTTTCGGAGAAAGAATCGGATGTCGTGGAGCGGGTGGCCGCCGGCCTTGCGCGGGATTGCCTCGGAGCCGGGGTTGTCCTCGCCTATAAACGTAATTCTAAGACGGCGGTAGTTTTTGCGGATCAAAGTGGCAAACATGTGGCGCGCTAACAGTGACACGACCCCGCGCCCCTGCATAGACGGGCGGGAGCCCTGAATGATGAGAACTGCGTCCTTCGCCGAGGTCGTTGACCGCTGCAGTAATAGGCGCTCCCGTAACAACCGTGCGGCGAAGGTGGGAGAGAGGGCGCCGTTGGTTGTGCGTAGATGCTCGACCGGGTCAGGGACAGTGAGGATGAACCCGGCGACAGGGGCGGATTCTTCTGCACCCACTTCTTGGGCCGCCACGATCAGTCCGGGATCCATGAGCAACTCCAGGCCACTGGTCTGTGACGCGAACTGTTCTGTGGAAATAGGCGTGTAGTAGGGGAGTGGGTCGAACGCTTCGTTGAGCGTGGGCAACACGCGGTTCAAAACCTTCCTCACCCCCAACCGGCCGGGACTCAGTAGCTCGACTCCCACCTCGGCGAACTCTTGCGGCGCGGGCGCCGTAGCCCGCTTCGCCGGTACATTACCCAAGTCCACTTCCCACGTACGGCCACCGCTGAACGGGGAGAATCCGCTGGTCTCGAACGCGTGGGACACCAGGGGCGAGTTCCACGCGGAGTCAAAGAAGCCCGGGTGTTCGTGGCCAGCGACAACAACGCCTCCGGTCTCGTTGGGCAGGAGCGAAACGGGCCCCATGATGTGCGTCTTGCCGGTGTGGGCGGCGTGCTCGTCTACCTCGGCCATGAGCGCTTCAAACGCGTCCCGGTGTGCAAACTCCAAGGCCCCAAACAGCAGGGTGGGAAAGCCGAGTTTTGCGTCCATATCGGGGTGCGCATGCACGGTACACCGGCCCACAACCGCGCCACCAGCGTCGCGGGCCAGCAACAACGTTACCGGGCCGGGAAACCACGACTTGCCCCGGTGCCACGCCACCATGTCGGAACGTAGCAGCGGGACCCGGGAAGCCACCTCGGCGGGGGTCATCCACGCTGGAACCGCGCAGAACTCACGCAGCTGAGTGCGCGTTTTCACCTGTTCGACGGTGATCACGGGAGTTCCGTGCCGGGTGTGGTCGTTTCGCCGGGGAGTTCCGTGAAGCGGTCGATCATTCCGGTGAGGCCGTCCTCGGCCCGGAAGATGCCGTTCGAGTAGCCCCATTCGTTGGCCTCGTAAATACGGATAAACCCGCCTTTAGCTGGGGATTTGTCGCCTTTTCCTACCAGCCAGTGCATGATTTCGTGGTGCTCTTGCGTGCGGGCAAATCGCATGAGGTCATCGCGGGATTGGAACACCACAACCAGGCCGATCCGTTTGGGAAACTCGTAGTAACTGCGGTGCCACAGGTAGCCGGGTGCGTGCTTGAGGGCGCGGGCAAGCTTGGCCCAGCGGCGCACCTGCTCGAGCATGTCCAAGACCGACCGGTACTCGTTGCACCCCAAGAACAGAGCGTTGCCCTGCCCCTGCGGTGGGGTTTGCGAAAAGTCACGTGTACGCATGTGTGCTCCTGTTGCTGTTTTAGAGGGTTACGTGGGCTGTGGTCGGGCCGGCTAGGACTTCATAAGGTAGGTGTTTTTGATCTTCTTGTTGGCCTCCGCGAACGGACCCGTTCCGTGGTCGTGAAGCTCAATGCGAATGTCGGCCGCGGACGGGTCCTCCTCCAGGGACTGTTTGAAGTCACGCGACACCGCGGACAAGTGCTCAAGAATGCCCGTGGTGAGCGCGGTGCGCATCTGTTCGCGCTGGTCAGCGTCCAGGTTTTCCGCCGCCGAGGTGCCCCGCAGCTGGATGTGCAAGGTAGGTCGCATCTCCAAGGCGCCCGTGTCACGAAGCTCAATTCGGAACGAATCAATCAGTGGTGCGTAGCGCTCATCGCGGTACAAGCCGTTCTCAACGTCCAACGGGTAAATGTTGGCGCCCATGTACGAAATCGTGGAATCCGAACGACCAAACAGCAACACGAACGGCAGGCGCATTCCCTGACGCTTGAACGCCTCAGACAAGCGGTGCGCTAAATGCGGGAATGCGCGCGTGATGTTTACCATGTCGTCAAAGCTCATGAGTGTGGCCTCATCACCGATGTTGTAGCGAAGCCGGGGGCTCATCACCGCCGATGAGTTAATCGTGACAATAAGCTCATTGTCTTCAGTTGTTTCCAAGAAGGTCTCAAGCGGGTTGTACTGGAAAATCATGGGAACGCGTGATTCGTCGTCGCCCAGCAGGGCCGTGCGGAAGTCGTTGTTGCGTGTCAGCTCTTTGCGGATCTCAACAGCCACATCCGTTTCGCCTGCCATCCCGATTGTCAGATCAGAGGCCCCGTAACCGGAGTACACGCGATTGAACCGCTTCTCCACGTGCTCACGCAGGCCCTCTGTCATGGCTTCGCCGCCCACGAACCCGTTCAAGGTGAACTGGTCCCAGTATTCCGGTCCGCGTTCGGTGTCGTTGTCCATGTAGTCGACCAGGTGCTTGAGGAACGGAGGATAAGCACTGATGAGGTATGTGTGACCCGGTCCAAAGTGTTCCAACGTGTCAATGATCTTCTCTAGATCAGGGCCCGTGTTTTTCACCATGGCAACCTTGGCCATGGCGAGCCCAGTATTGGTTCCCGTGGCCCAAGCACCCATGGAAAACGCGTTGATACAGAACAGATCACGCGAACCGAACAGGAACGTCACGTACCCGGCAACATTGCGGTGGACCGTATCCAGTTCCTTCTTCGATCGCATCCAGTTAAACGGTTTGCCCGATGACCCGGATGATTCATCGACGACCGTGCCTACAGTCTCAATGGTCCCATTCCAACACCGGTCATCTTCGGAATACTGAGTGACATAGTCCTGTTTATTTGTCGCAGGGTAGTTTTGCAGATCCCACCACGTGAATTCGTAGTCGTTTTCAACTAAATAGTCTTGATACGCCGGAACATCCAGGGATGCCTGCTGGCAGATCATCCACGCGTTGAGCCGGGCAATGCGTTCAAGGCCCGGCTGGTAATTGCGCGCCGTGTACCGCCAAATGGCGGGGTGTACACGGTACGCCTTATATGCGGTGGTCAAGCCCATATTGGTCAAACGCAACAGGGCCTGGCGGGCGATATTGATGGGTCCACGTTTGATGGTGGGCTTGCGCAGTGCTGGACGCGTTTCTCTCATGTGACCAAACCTAGTGCGCAGGTGTGAGATTTGACTAGAAGTCGCTTGTCAAAACTGTCACACGGGTAACGTGGGACGTGAAACGAAAGGAAACCTTCATGAACGAAATTCTGTCTCCCCAGCTTCTTGACACGCTACGTGAACGTGCACCCCGCTATGACGCGAACAATGAGTTCTGTTTCGAGGACATGGAAGACCTGCGGGCAGCAGGGTACCTCACCATGTTGGTTCCTGAATCCTTTGGCGGAGCGGGTATGAGCGTTGCCGAGGTCTCCCGCGTCCAACGCACGCTTGCTCAGGCCGCGCCAGCAACCGCGCTCGCCTTCAACATGCACCAGATCATCGTGGGGCTGTGCGCGCGTTTGCACCGCGCGGGCGATTCGACCACCGACTGGGTCTTGCGCGACGCGATGGACGGGCACATTTTCGCGTTCGGAATCAGCGAAGCCGGTAACGACTCTGTTCTGTTCGACTCCGCCACCGAGGCCGTCCCCACTGATGACGGCTACAAGCTCACGGGCACCAAGATCTTCACGTCCCTGTCGCCAGTGTGGACGCGCCTGGTTGTCCACGCTCGCGTGAAGGACACAGACCAGCTGGTGTTCGGTTTCATCGACCGAGACTCAGAAGGTATTGACATCAAGGACGACTGGGACACCTTGGGCATGCGTGCCACCCAGTCGTGTACAACGGTCCTGAACAACGTGCTCCTGCCACATGACCGCGTTGCCACACACACGCCCGTTGGGCCCAATGACAACCCGTTTGTGTTCGGGATTTTCGGGTGCTTCGAACTGTTCTTGGGCAGTGTGTACAACGGTATTGGTGAACGTGCTGTCTCCCTGGCCAGCGAGATCGTCCAGAAGCGCATGTCCCGAGCCAAAGGCGCCCCGTACTCCAAGGACCCCGACATTCGTTGGCAGATCGCATCAGCAGCAATCCTCATGGATGGCGCTAGCCTGCAGCTAGAAAAGCTCACGGAGGACTTTGACCTGGTGGGCACTGACCGGGATCCGAACTACGGCATGAAGTGGTTCCTGCACTTTTCGGCGGCGAAGAATAGGTCGGCCGAGGCGGCAAAGAGCGCCGTCGACACTGCCCTTCGCGTGTGTGGGGGTTCGCAGTACTATTCGCGCAGTGAACTCCAGCGCTTGTACCGGGATGTCCTGGCGGGAATCTACCAGCCAAGTGACAACGAGAGCCTGCACACTGCGTACGGCAACGCACTCTTGGGCCCAATCGAGGATTAACCGGGCCCAGGACTAAGGGGTGCCCAGGATCTGAAGCTCACTTTGCGCCGTCTGGACTCGGCTACTCCATCCGGGGTGCCCCCCGCCGAGCAAATCTGCGCACACAGAATCACTTCCTTACTTCGCAATGAGTCCATACCCGAGCCACATGGGAGCCGAGTGCCCGTGGTCACCTCCTCACACCTCGGCGGGGTTTCTGAGTAATTTCGCTACAGTCCAGCTCGAATTAGCAGGTCGAGTGTAGCTAAAAGCGGCCGAAATGGTGACCTGGATCACTAAATGGGGGTGATCTGAGGTCATTTCGCTACAGTCCAAAGATTCGACTGTAGCGAAAAGCGTTCCGCACTCGAGGCGGTTACTGCTTTCACGGTCACTCCCGCCCAATCGATGAATAGTCACAGCCCGTGGCCGGGGTCACTGTTAAGGTGAACATGTGCCCGTAAAAAAGGGTGGTCAGTGCCACAAAACTGAGTGCTGATCTGAGTTCTGCAAGGAGAGTTTAATGTCGTCAGTGCCCTCCATTATGAGTGAGTCGCTCGAACAGGTCGATCCGGAAATCGCGCAGGTTCTGGATGACGAACTGCAACGTCAGCGAGACACACTCGAGATGATTGCTTCGGAAAACTTCGTCCCCAAGGCCGTTTTGCAGGCACAGGGGTCGGTCCTCACAAACAAGTACGCGGAAGGGTATCCGGGGCGCCGCTACTACGGAGGGTGTGAGTACGTAGACGTCGCAGAAAACCTCGCGATTGAGCGTGTGAAAGAACTCTTCGGTGCGAACTTCGCTAACGTGCAGCCTCACTCGGGTGCGCAGGCAAACGCGGCAGTAATGCACGCTTTGGCCCGCCCCGGCGACACCCTCATGGGAATGAGCCTGGCGCACGGTGGTCACTTGACCCACGGCATGAAGATCAACTTCTCTGGCCGCCTCTATGACATCGCTGCCTACGGTGTGGATGAAGCGACCAACCGCCTGGACATGGACAAGGTGCGCAAAACCGCGCTGGAAAGCAAGCCCAAAGTGATTGTGGCCGGATGGTCGGCCTACCCACGCCACCTCGACTTCGAGGCCTTCCGCGAAATCGCTGACGAAGTTGGCGCGAAACTGTGGGTCGACATGGCGCACTTCGCGGGACTTGTCGCCGCAGGACTCCACCCCAGCCCAGTGCCATACGCGGACGTGGTGTCCTCAACGGTTCACAAGACTCTTAGCGGGCCACGTTCAGGTCTGATTCTGAGCCGTGATGAGGACATCGCCAAGAAGATCAACTCAGCTGTGTTCCCTGGTCAGCAGGGTGGACCACTCATGCATGTGGTGGCTGCCAAGGCGATTGCGTTCAAGATCGCTCAGTCAGCTGAGTTCAAAGAAAAGCAAGAGCGCACGCTCCGCGGCGCGAAGATCTTGGCTGAGCGTCTCCTCCAGGACGATGTCACCGATGCCGGTGTCAGCGTGCTGACAGAAGGAACTGACGTCCACCTCGTGCTCGTCGACCTGCGGAACTCCGCACTCAACGGCCAGGAAGCAGAAGACCTGCTCCACTCAGTCGGAATCACGGTTAACCGCAACGCGGTTCCTTTTGACCCACGGCCACCCATGGTCACCTCGGGCCTGCGCGTGGGAACCCCAGCACTGGCTTCCCGCGGCTTTGGCGACGAAGAATTCACCGAGGTTGCCGACATCATGGCCCAGGTCCTCAAGCCCGGCTGCGATCTGGACGAACAGCGTCAGCGCGTGGCTCGACTGACCCAAGCATTCCCGCTTTATGAAGGACTGAAACAGTACTGATGCCTCAGATTCTCGACGGAAAAGCGACCGCAAAAGAACTCAAGCAGGAATTCGCTGAGCGGGTTGCGCGCCTGAAAGAGCACGGTGTCACACCGGGCCTGGGCACGCTGCTCGTTGGCGAGGACCCTGGTTCGCAGTGGTACGTGGCAGGTAAGCACCGCGACTGTGCTGAAGTCGGCATCGAATCGATTCGCGAAGACCTGCCTGAAACCGCGACCCAGCAGGAAATTGAAGACGCAGTTCAGCGTCTTAACGACAACCCTGCGTGCACGGGCTTCATCGTGCAGTTGCCACTGCCTAAAGGAATCGACACCAACCGGGTTTTGGAACTGATCGACCCTGACAAGGACGCCGACGGCCTGCACCCCATGAACTTGGGGCGCCTGGTTCTGCGGGTGGGCGAAGACGTTGAGTCATCATTGCCGTGTACACCGGTGGGGATCGTTGAGCTTCTGGAACGCCACGGTGTCGACTTAAACGGTAAACACGTCGTGGTGCTGGGGCGTGGAGTGACTGTGGGGCGCCCTATCGGGCTTATCCTGACCCGTCGCGCCGTGAACGCTACGGTGACGCTCACGCACACTGGAACCACAAACCTCAAGGAACTGCTCCAACAAGCCGATGTTGTTGTGGCCGCCGCTGGTGTGAAAGACATCGTGGATGGCGACTCGGTCAAGGACGGCGTGGTTCTGGTTGACGTGGGAGTTTCGCGCGAAACTGACCCTGAAACCGGTAAGTCCCGGGTCGTGGGGGACGTGTCCGAAGAAGCGCGAGCGAAGTCCTCATTCTATTCACCCAACCCTGGGGGAGTAGGGCCCATGACGCGCGTTGAACTGTTGCGTAACGTCATTGAGAGCGCTGAACGGTCACTTGCGTAGTGGGCTGGGCAGAATGCGCCCGAGGTGGTTCACCCAGAGCGGTCTAGCTGGCTAGGTTGCGTGCAAAAAGCGAGGGGATGTGAATCCCCTCGCTTTGTGTTTGATGTCTGCGCCTTGCTATGAGTCCGGTGTCGTGTGCAACAGTGACGTTTTGCGGTTTATTGCAGGGCGAGAGTGAGCTTGAACAGAATGCGTGCTTTGTCTTTGCCCGCGTAGTCGTCGAGGAGCACGCTTCTGAACCCAATTGATGAGTGGAAGGATACTGCAGCTGAGTTTTCCGGCATCGTGGTTGCCTGGACCTCAGTCTTACCCTTGTTGCGTGCCAGTTCGATAAATGAATCGTAGAGTTTACGGCCGATTCCCTGATGGCGGAAGTCATCGCGGGCGGCAACCAAGTGGATGTATGCGGGGCCGTCCAGGGGAATAACTCCCAATAGATACCCAACGATTTCGTTCTTGTAGCGGGCGACCAGGCCAGACGCTGCTAACTGGCGGAACCAGTAGGGGTCATGGTCTTCGCTGAGGTCGCGTTCACCCCAGAATTTCTGTTGTTCATCGACCAAGAAGGTGCGGAGGTCTTGCGCGTCGACTTCGTCGAGTGGGCTTACGGTTAGACGTTCAATGTCGAATTCCGGTGTTGCCATGAGTCGTCTCCTTGTCATCTCAGGACTTCTTACTGTACCCAATTTTCATGACCGGAGCGTTACCCGAGTCACTCATAAGACATTTTGCGTGAAAAGATGAACACATGATTACAGTCGCCAGCGTAAATGTGAATGGAATCCGCGCAGCAATGCGGAAAGGAATGGAGCCCTGGTTCAACCAGCACGCGCCACAGATCCTGACACTGCAAGAAGTCAGAGCGGCAAATGATATTGCGTACGGCGTCATGGAGCCGTTTGGTGGGAGTGCGTACAGTGCCGATGCGGAAGCAAAGGGGCGGGCTGGAGTAGCGATCGTATCGCAGGCGCCAGCGCGTGAGGTGCGAATCGGGATTGGCGATGAGTACTTTGACGGTGCAGGCCGGTGGATCGAATGCGACTATAACCTGGCTGACGGATCCACGCTCACGGTTGTGTCCGCCTACGTGCATTCTGGTGAAGCCGGTACCCCTAAACAGGACGATAAGTACCGGTTCTTAGATTGCATGAAAGAGCGCCTGCCGCAGCTTGCCAGCAGCGCAGACTACGCGTTGGTGACCGGTGACCTGAACGTGGGGCACACGGAACTGGACATAAAGAACTGGAAAGCAAACCAGAAAAAAGCAGGGTTCCTTCCAGAAGAACGGGCCTATTTCGATGAGTTCTTTGGCGACATCGGTTGGATTGACGTACACCGCAAACTCTCTGGCGAAGTCCCAGGCCCATACACATGGTGGTCGATGCGGGGCAAGGCCTTCGACAATGACGCCGGTTGGAGGATTGACTACCACATGGCTACGCCGAATCTCGCCCAGTTGGCGTCGAACGCACGGGTTCACCGGGCGGCTTCATGGGGTGAGCGGTGGAGTGACCACGCGCCACTTGTCATCGACTATGACCTGCCGGAGTTAGTGGGACACAAGTAGCTGCGACACGTAGTCAAAACGAATAAATCCGGGGGGCACACGTGTCAAAAC
>CABTZC010000049.1 GCA_902489185.1 uncultured Brevibacterium sp.
AAGTAAGCCAGTTCACAACTCATTCATCTAAACGTCATCGACCCGCCGAGGTGCGCCCCACCTCGGGCGTGGATTCTCACGTTAGGTTGGAAACAGTTGGTGAGGGACCAACCCGAGGTGTCAGCCTCGTCGGGGAAGGATTGAGTCGGGCACCTTGGAACTTGAGCACAGGGGAGCCCATGACTACCACTGTTCACACGTACGTTCTCGATACTTCTGTTCTGCTTTCTGACCCGCGTGCTATTTACCGTTTCGACGAACACGATGTCGTGATACCGCTCATCGTTGTTGGTGAATTGGAAGCGAAACGGCATCATCCGGAACTCGGTTTTACGGCGCGGCGAGCTTTGGGGTTGCTGGATGATTTACGTGAGGAGTTTGGCCGGTTGGATGCGCCAATTCCGATCGGTACTGAAGGTGGCACGTTACGTGTCGAGCTCAACCACGTGGACGCGTCAGGTTTGCCGGTAGCTTTTGATCGGGCAGAAAACGACACGCGAATTCTTGCCGTTGCGCGTAATTTGCAGGCTGAGGGGCATTCGGTCGTTGTCGTCACCAAGGACGTGCCCATGCGTGTGAAGGCGTCTGCGCTTGGTTTGGCTGCGGAAGCGTATTTGGCTGAGCTGGCCGTCGATTCCGGTTATACAGGTCTGAGTGAGCTCATGCTGGATGAGGCGGAAATGGCGCAGTTGTTTGACTCTGGTTTCGTTGAGACCAAGGCTGCCGGCACCGAGGTGTTAAATACCGGGCTGGTTTTGTCCTCTCCGCGTGGTTCCGGGTTGGGGCGCGTGGTAGCGCTCAACGAGCAGGCGGGGACCGGGACAATTAAGTTGGTTCGCGGTGACCGTGATGTGTTTGGGATTCACGGAAGATCGGCTGAACAGCGGATCGCTTTGGACATGCTGACCGATGAAGAAGTGGGCATTGTGTCCCTGGGCGGGCGAGCTGGAACGGGTAAGTCGGCGATGGCTCTTATGGCCGGTTTGCAGGCGGTCCTGGAGGACCGCACACACGAAAAAATCATGGTATTCCGGCCGCTGTATGCCGTTGGTGGTCAGAATCTGGGGTATTTGCCCGGCGATGAGTCAGACAAGATGAACCCGTGGGCAGAAGCAGTTTTCGACACTTTGGGAGCACTGGTCTCCCGCAACGTTATTGATGAGGTGATGCACCGTGGCATGTTGGAAGTTCTCCCGCTTACGCACATTCGAGGTCGCTCGTTGCACGACGCGTTCGTCATTGTCGACGAGGCGCAGTCCCTGGAACGCACCGTCCTTCTCACTGTGCTTTCACGCTTGGGGCAAAATTCCCGGGTGGTACTCACGCACGATGTAGCCCAGCGTGACAACCTGCGAGTAGGCCGCCACGACGGTATTTCCGCCGTCATCGAGAAGCTCAAAGGGAACAAACTGTTTGCGCACATCACGTTGACGCGTTCGGAACGTTCCGCGATAGCGGCACTGGTGACGCAGGTACTGGAAGAGTTCGACATGCACGCGTAACGCGCCGTACGTCCTGCTTCACACACGAACCGGCGCCCCACACCAAAACTGGTGTGGAGCGCCGGACTATCTACCGCCTCGGCGGTTTTATTAGCGGTTGAATTCACCCAACATGGTGGTCACGTCGAGGGCCTTATCCAGGTCTTCCTCAGTGATGGTGCCGTTTTCTACGTAGCCCAGCGCCACCGTTGCTTCCTTCACCGTCATCTTGTTGTTGACAGCGTGCTTAGCGATCTTGGCGGCGGCTTCGTAACCGATGACCTTGTTCAGCGGAGTCACGATCGACGGGGAAGCTTCTGCAAGGAAGCGGCAACGTTCCTCGTTAGCTTCCAGTCCCTTGATCATCTTGTCTGCCATGACACGGCTGGAGTTAGCCAACAGACGGATCGACTCCAGCAGGTTCGATGCCATGACTGGAATACCCACATTGAGCTCGAATGCTCCGTTGGTTGAGGACAGTGACACGGTGGTGTCGTTACCAATCACCTGTGCGCACACCTGCGTGACAGCTTCACAAATGACCGGGTTGACCTTACCGGGCATGATCGACGAGCCGGGCTGCAGGTCAGGAATGTGCAGTTCGCCCAGACCCGTGTTGGGGCCCGAGCCCATCCAGCGGATGTCGTTGTTGATCTTGATGTACGAGTACGCGATGTTGCGCAGCTGGCCGGATGCTTCGACCAGACCGTCACGGTTGGCCTGTGCTTCGAAGTGGTTGCGTGCTTCGGTGATAGGCAGACCAGTCTGTTCGGCCAGGTACTTCACAACAGCCTGCGGGAAGCCCTGCGGCGTGTTGATACCGGTACCTGTTGCGGTTCCACCCATGGGAACTTCAGCGACGCGCGGAAGGGAGGATTCGATGCGCTCAATTCCGTTGCGAACCTGAGCGGCGTAACCAGAGAATTCCTGACCCAGGGTCACTGGGGTGGCGTCCATGAGGTGGGTGCGACCGGACTTTACGATGTTGCGGAATTCGGTGGCCTTTTCTTCCAACGCGCTCGCCAGGTGGTCCATGGCTGGAACGAGGTCCTTGACCAGTGCCTGGGTGACGGCCACGTGTACCGAAGTGGGGTAGACGTCATTGGAGGACTGTGACGCGTTGACGTGGTCGTTGGGGTGAATCTCGCTATCCTGGCCTTCAAGAGCGCGGTTGGCCAGGGTTGCGATGACCTCGTTGGTGTTCATGTTCGACGAGGTTCCGGAACCGGTCTGGAACACGTCGATGGGGAATTCACCGTTGTGGGTTCCTGCGATGACTTCCTCGGCCGCGGCGATGATCGCCTTGGCGCGGGTGTCGTCAAGAACGCCGAGGTCGTTGTTAGCGCGTGCGCACGCTTTTTTCACGTGCCCCAGGGCGGCGATGTTGGCAGCTTCGAGTGGTTTGCCAGAGATGGGGAAGTTTTCAACTGCGCGCTGGGTCTGAGCACGGTACAGGGCGTTGACGGGGACCTTCACTTCGCCCATGGTGTCGTGTTCAATGCGGAATTCTTGGCTCACTGTGTCTCCTTGCTGTCGGTGTTGAGATCGCCGCGAACGGCAACAACATTCACTTTTCCGTCCGCCAGGGCGTAGGTGAGACCCACGAGAGCGGTACGGCCTTCGTTTACTGCTTTTCGGATGGTGTAGGAACGTGCGTAGAGGCGTTCCACCGTGTCGACGGTGTTTTGCTCCACAGCTGACCCGATGTCGTTCTTGCCTTTCGAGTGGGCGCGGGCGACAGCGGGAAGGATGTTGGAAACGACGTCGTCGACGAAACCGCCTGGGAACGTTCCGTTTTGGTAGGCGTCGACGGACGCGGTGACGGCACCGCACGAGTCGTGTCCCAGAACAATCACAAGGGGTGTTCCCAGTTGTTCGACGCCGTATTCCAGACTTCCGATGGTGACCGAATCAGTCACCTGCCCGGCGGTGCGAACCACAAACATTTCACCTAGACCAACGTCGAAGATCAGTTCAGCTGCGACACGTGAGTCAGAACAACCGAACAGGGTCGAATAGGGGAGCTGAATTGTGCGCAGTTCGCGACGCCTCGTGGAGTCTTGCTGGGCATGTTCAGGGGTGTCCGTCACAAAGCGCTTATTTCCGTCAATGAGACGGTCGAACGCGGCTTGTGGGGTGGTGTATGCGCGAGAGTTAGGCATTAAACAAGACCCCTACGAGCTGCTTCGCGGGCAGCTTCTTCATATGAGTGGGTCTTTTCAATGCGGTGCTCTGCGTACACGTTGCGCACGGTTCCGGACTTGGAGCGCATGACCAGTGAGTGGGTCATGACGTGCTGACCTTCGTAGCGCACACCGTCGAGCAGGTCGCCAGAAGTGATACCTGTTGCGACGAAGTACGTGTTGTCGCTCTTGACAAGGTCGTCGGTGGAAAGGACGGTGTCCAGTGCAAGACCTGCATCGATTGCGCCTTGGCGTTCTTCGTCAGACTGTGGCCACAGGCGTCCTTGGATAACCCCGCCCATGGCTTTTACCGCACACGCGGTGATGATGCCTTCTGGGGTTCCACCGATTCCCATGAGGAGGTCGGTTCCGGTGTTGGGGCGGCACGCCGCGATTGCACCGGCGACGTCACCGTCTGAGATCAGTTTGATGCGCGCGCCAGCGTCACGGACTTCTTGGATGAGTTCTTTGTGGCGTGGGCGGTCCAGAATAACGACAGTGACGGCCGACGCGTCGTTGGCGCTTCCCTTAATTTTGGCCACGCGGCGAATGTTTTCGCCTACGGGCAGGCGCAGGTCAACCACGTCGGCGTACTGGTCGCCAGCGACCAGCTTCTCCATGTAGAACACGGCTGACGGGTCATACATGGAACCGCCTTCGGAAACCGCCATGACGGCGATGGCCCCGGGCATACCTTTAGCAGTCAGGGTGGTTCCGTCGATGGGGTCAACGGCGACGTCGACGTGAGCGCCTGTACCGTCACCCACTTTTTCCCCGTTAAACAGCATGGGGGCTTCGTCTTTTTCGCCTTCACCGATGACCACGGTACCGTCCATGCGGACTGTGGAGATTACGTTGCGCATTGCCGCCACGGCAGCGCCGTCAGCGGCAAGTTTTTCACCGCGGCCAGCCCACGGGCCAGCGGCGATTGCTGCCGCCTCGGTCACGCGGACGAGTTCGAGTGCGAGGTTGCGATCGGGTTCGCCTTCTTCGGTGCGGAGTCGCTGAGACCATTCGTCGGTTACAGCAACGGGTTCGGTTTCTGCACGCCCGCCATTGTGGTGAGCCTTTTCTTGTGACGCGTTCAGCTCTGTCATACCTTCATTGTGCCACTAACCACGTCTGAGTTTGTGGTGGGTATAAGAGAACGTGTGCAGGTGGGGTTTCTCTGGACGCGTTTGTCAGTTGTACACAGTGTGGGCACAATACTGGGGTGACTGAAAAATCTGCCCAACCTCAGCCCGGATCGCGCGCAGAAATGCGGAAACTTCGGTTGGAAGCCAACTGGATGAACATGGTGATCGCGTTATTGGCGTGTGTTCTCATCATGGTGCTGGCGCTCATGATCGCGCCGCAGCCAAAGGGTGACCCTATTCGTAAGGTGGACGCTGAGGGTATTGGCAAGACGGCCGACGACGCGGTTGAGTGGCCGGTTGCGTGGTTTGAGACCCCGCCGGACTGGCACTCCAACGAGGCCCGGCTGGGGCCCATGGGAGAGCCATCGGTCCAGACGTGGTACGCCTCGTACGTGGGGCCAGATGACCAGTGGGTGTCGATCCGCCAGGCTCAGGCCGATGAAGACTGGGCGAAGTCTTTTGTCAAAGAGTACGCTCCCGTTGGGGAACAGAATATCCACGGTGTGGACTTTAAAACGTATGAAGGCAAGAACCGTGAACAGGCGTTTGTGGGTCAGGCCAATGGCACGTGGTTTGTGGTTCAGGCGGTTGCAACAGGTGAGTCTGTTGACATGTTTATGAAACGTGCGTTGGAGAAGCGTTAGGCGCTGTGCGCGGTTTCCGCGGTTCGTTGAACTTACTCTGCTTCTTGCTCTGAGCCAGTTTCGTTTTCGCCGGATTGTTTGGCTTGCGCTTTGTCGAGTGCGTCGCGCGCGCTGTCGAGCCACGCTTGGCACCGGTCGGCTAAGAGCTCGCCGCGTTTCCATAGGCTCAAGGACTCTTCGAGGTTGAGGTTTCCGGCTTCTAGGGCCTTGACCGTGTTCATGAGTTCTTCGCGAGCCTGTTCGTAGCTCATTTCGTTGATGTTGGTCATGGTGTGTCCTTTGGTTGGGGCGTTTCTTGCCGTTGTGGGTGGATGGTGGTGACGGTTGCGTCGAAGGTGCCGTGCTCGACTGTGACGGTGAGCTTGTCGCCAGCGTTGAGGTCGTTGGTGTTGCGCACTGCTGTGCCCGAGGTGTCCTGCACGATCGCGTAACCGCGCGCCAGCGTGTTGAGTGGGCTCAGCGCACGAACTTGGGTGCGCAGGTGATCGATGGTGGCTTCCCCGTGGTGGAGAGCGCGCCTGGCAAGTGAGGTGGCACGTGAGCGCCAGTCGGCGATTTCGTCAGCTCGGGTGGTGATCATGGTGTGCGGGTTGGCCAGTACGGGGCGGCTCCGGACACTGTCGAGGCCCCGCTGTTCGTTGGTGATGAAGCGTTCCAGGGTCCCGGTGAGGACGGCTCGGGCGTGCATGATGCCCATGACTTCTTGGTGGAAGTCGGGGACGACGCGTTTGGCGGCATCTGTGGGGGTGGAGGCTCGGAGATCTGCGATTTCGTCAAGGATTGGGTGGTCTGCTTCGTGACCAATTGCCGAAACGACTGGGGTGCGTGCGGCTGCGACGGCTCGGATGAGGGACTCATTCGAAAAGGGGAGGAGGTCCTCTAAGCTGCCGCCACCTCGGGCGATGATGATGACGTCAACGTCTTGGTGAGCGTCAAGTTCTTCGAGGGCGGCGATCACTTGGGTGACGGCGCCGGTACCTTGGACGGCGGTGTTGATGATCTCGAATTGGACGGACGGCCAGCGCAGGGTGGCGTTGCGGATGACGTCTTTTTCCGCGTCGGAGTTACGGCCGGTGATGAGCCCAATTTTGGTGGGGAGGAACGGGATGGGTTTTTTGAGTGCGGGGTCGAAGAGGCCTTCTGAAGCCAGAAGTTGCTTGAGGCGTTCGAGGCGGGCGAGGAGTTCGCCGAGGCCAACGTGCCGGATGTCGCGGGCCTGCATGGAAAGGCGACCGGCTTTGAGCCAGAAGTTTGCTTTGAGCTGTACGACCACGTGGTCGCCAGCTTTGATGGGGGTTTCTAGCCTGTCGAGGACATCGGAGAAGACTTGGACGGGCAGTGAAACTTGATCGTTGAGGTCGCGGATAGTGAGATAAGAGGCGCGCCCGCGGGAGTTGAATTCGATGATTTGGCCTTCTACCCACACGACGGACATGCGGTCGATGTATGCCTTGATGTTTTGGCTAAGAAGCGAGACGGGCCACGGGTTTTCGGGCGTGGTTTCGAGTGCGGTGGCGGGCAGGTTGCGGGAGGGCTCAGCTCCGACTGTGCCGGGTGTGCCGCTGATCCGTGGGGCCATGACTCGTCCGTTCGTGGGGTGAATGTTCTTGTGTGGGAAGTTTACCTGGCTCTTGGTGCCGGGGTTTCTTAGAATGGTTGTGTGTCTACTGTAACTATGCCCATGCCTTCGATGCCCAGAACTCGCAAAGCGCCTGAAGATATTGAACAGCCGGACGGTGAGAAGAAGGTTCTTCTGGCAGCACCTCGCGGATATTGCGCTGGTGTTGACCGTGCCGTGATTGCGGTGGAGCGGGCACTGGAACACTACGGTGCGCCGGTGTATGTGCGCAAGGAGATTGTGCACAACCGTCACGTGGTTGAGACGTTGACTGAACGCGGCGCAATTTTTGTGGATGAAACTGAGCACGTTCCGCAGGGCGAGCGGGTGGTGTTTTCTGCTCATGGTGTTTCGCCGGCAGTGCATGAGGAAGCCGCGGCGAGGGACTTGAAGACAATTGATGCGACGTGCCCGTTGGTGACGAAGGTACACCGGGAAGCTGTGCGGTTCGCTAAGCAGGGGTACACCATTTTGTTGGTGGGGCACGAAGGTCACGAAGAGGTCGAAGGCACCATGGGTGAGGCTCCGGAGTCGATTGTGCTGGTGCAGAATCCGGCCGAGGCGCGTGAGGTTGATCTGGGTAATCCGGAGAAGGTGGTGTGGATTTCGCAGACCACGTTGAGTGTTGACGAGACGATGGAGACGGTGTCGATTCTGCGTGAGCGTTTTCCACAGTTGATTGATCCGCCTAGTGATGACATTTGTTATGCGACTCAGAACCGTCAGGTGGCGGTGAAGAAGATCGCGCCACAGTGTGACCTTGTGATTGTGGTGGGGTCGAATAATTCGTCGAATACCAAGCGGCTTGTTGAGGTTGCTTTGGAGCATGGGGCGAAGGCGTCGTATCGCGTGGATTTTGCGCGTGAGATAGACGAGGACTGGTTTAACGGTGTTGCCACTGTTGGTGTGACGAGTGGTGCGAGTGTCCCGGACTTGTTGGTGAAGAGCGTGTTGGAGCTTTTAGCTGAGTACGGGTATGCCGATGTTGATGAGGTGCGTACGGCTGAGGAGGACTTGATGTTTAGTTTGCCTCGTGAGTTGCGTGCTGATTTGAAGGCGGCTGGTGAGAACACGTCGAATAAGAAGAATGGGGCCAATCGCGAGCACGACTTGCGGTAAGCGCCTATCAGACTTTGGGTTTTGAGGAGGAATTATGAAGCTTGCTGATGCGTTAGAAGTGAAGTTTAACGAGCAGATTACGTTGGAGTTTGAGGCGTCGATGACGTACCGCCAGTTGGCGGTTGTTGCTGATGCGCAGAGCTTCCCGGGTATGGCGCAGTGGTTGCGTGCTCAGGCCGATGAGGAGATTGTGCACGCGAATAAGTTCATCGATCATGTGGTTGACCGTGGTGGTCATGTGCAGATTGGTGACATTCCGGCGCCTAAGGTGGCCGTTGATATGAAGCCGGTGGATATCTTTAAGGCTGCGTTGGCGCACGAGGAGAAGGTGAGCGAGGCGATTCGTGAGTTGTACCGTGCGGCTGATGCGCAGGGTGATTTGGATTCACGTCCGTTGTTGAACTGGTTCTTGAATGAGCAGATTGAGGAAGAGGCAACGGTGGGTGAGATCGTCGACCAGCTGGTGTTGGCTGGTGACGATGGTAATGGCTTGTTGCGGTTGGACGCGGAGTTGGGTTCGCGTACGTCTTCTGGAACCGAGTCTGAATAGTTCTGAGTTTTTTGTGGGGCGCCTCCGAGGTTTCGGAGGCGCCCTTTTTGTGTGGCCGGTCAGGTTCCGGTGTCGCGGTGTTGTGGCAGGGTTTCTGGACTGGTGGGGTAGGCGAGTTCGTGTGCGGTGATGTTGCGGGTGGAGGTGGTGATGCTGTTGAGTTCGTCGAGTTGTGTGGTGGTGATGCCGGTGTGGGTGAGTTTGCGGGCGGTGACGAGGAATCTGTTTTCGAATGAGCCGATGAAGGTGTTGTATTCCTGGGTCGCGCGGTCGAGTGCGGTGCCGAGTTTGGTGAGTCGGTCGGTGAGTAGTCCGGTGCGTTCGTAGAGTTCGGTGCCCAGTTTGAGGACTTGGGCCGCCGAGGTGGAGATGTTGTAGTGGCGCCAGTTGAGAGCAACTGTTTTGAGGAGGACGAGCAGGGTTGATGGTGAGGCGATGACGACGTTTTTGCTGAGTGCTTGCTCGATGAGGGCCGGGTAGGTGGTTGCGGCGTGTGAGAGGAGCCCGTCGGTGGGGATGAAGCACACGACGAATTCGGGGGATTGGTCGAAGGATTTCCAGTAGGTTTTGCTGGCGAGTGCGTCGACGTGGCGTAGGAGTGCTTGAGCGTGCTGTTTGGCTGACTCGCTGTTGCCCTCGCCTAGCCGGGAGGAGAGTGGGACTTTCGCGTCGACGACAATGGTGCCTCCGCCGGGTAGGTGGACGACCATGTCGGGGCGGCCGTGCTGGGTGGTGACTTGGGTGTCGAAATCGACGTGGGGGAGTAGGCCGGAGTATTCGACGATGCGTTTGAGCTGTACTTCGCCCCAGTCACCTCGTGCGGACGTGGAGTGTAAAGCGTTTGACAGTTGTGCGGTTGATGCGTGGAGTTGAGCGTTTTGTTGGGTCAGTGACGTGATGTTTTCGGACAGCCGAGCGATCTGGTCGATTCGTTCGTGGTCTTGTTGGTGCATGTGGGTTTGTCATATAATATGATGTTGTGGGTGGATAATATGATTGATCGTGTTGTGATGTTATGTTCTA
>CABTZC010000050.1 GCA_902489185.1 uncultured Brevibacterium sp.
GGGCGCAGCCGTTGTGTTTAAGGCGGAATCCCCGTCGCGCACCCTGACCGTCTAATACGCCGACTGGTTATTTTTCAAGCAGAAGGCGGCATACGAATCCGGCGTTCCAGTGGCACAGCAAATACCGGCCACACACCCCTTTCAAGCAAGCTCGGGTCAGTCATCCGGATGCGTTTCGGTTGCGCACGTCGATGACGAGCCGGTAATCGTGCGTCTGCAGAGCTTCCTCGACGGAACTGAAGCGGCCACGGCACAGCTCACCGATGACTATCCCACCCAGGTGGGAACGCTCGCCGGACACGTGGCCACCGCCCTGGCACGCGTGCCTGCGGCCCCAGACATGATCCTGCACCCGTGGGCGTTCGAATCCACCGGCGTGAACGTCAAGTTCGCTTCCGAACGACTCCAAACCTGGGAGGCCTCCGGGCACGTTCCTGCCGATATCGGCACGTCGCTCACCCGCGTGCTGGCCTTCTCACGCCACGCGGCTCACGACTTCGAAACCACCGTCAAACCCCTGCTGAACGACTTCCCGCAGCAGGTCCTCCACCAAGACATCAACGACCAGAACGTGCTGGTCAGCGACGGAAAAATAACCGGGCTGCTGGACTTTGGAGACTGCCGGGTTGCCGCTCGAATGGCCGAGGTGGCAATAGCGTCCTCCTACGTCCTCACCGTCCGTGAGAGCGGAAGTAAGGAACCACCTCGGGACGTTATTTCCCGCGTAGCGACCGCCTACCAAGATGCCACCCAGGGCACCGATCAGCACTTGTCCAGCACGGAGCTTGATGCTCTAGAAACAGCGGCGATCGCCCGCCTATGCCTGGGTGCGTGTACGTGGGCTGCCCGCGTGCTGACCACCCGGCCTCAAGAACCTGCACACGCATACGGTCAGAAGCGTTTGGACCGCACGTGGCCGGTTATTGAGCAACTGGCTCAGTGAAACAGCAGACTTAGCGAACAGGGAGGAACAGCATGAATCAGCACAGTCGCCGTCAAGTTTTCAAAGCAACAGGTGGCGTTGCCGCTACGGTAGCGGTGGCCGGTGGGCTTTCGGCGTGCGTCAACGACTCCTCGAACACCGAGGACGCTGAACCAGAAACCGTTGCAAAAGACAAGGTTCCGGTAGGTTCAGGTGTTGTCGCCGGAAGCTACGTGGTGGTTCAGCCAACCAAGGGAGACTTCAAGGCATACACCGCGGTGTGTCCGCACCAGGGCTGCCTGGTGCGCACGGTGACCGAAGAAGAAATCGTGTGCCCGTGCCACTCCTCCGGCTTCTCAACCCAAGACGGGGCCAAACTGTACGGGCCCGCAAATGATGGACTGAAGAAAGCCAAAGTTGCTGACAACGGCGACTCTTTACAAGTGGGGCCACTGGAAGGCTAAGCCGCTCCAGAGCTAGAACAGCCCCGGCACAAGAAGCCCCAGCTAAGAGCAGCCCCCGCTAAAACAGCACTGGCGCGAACCAGTACAGAACGGCAAGCACCACAAGAACCGCAGCCGCGACGACTGTGACTATTCCCTGGTGACTACTCACCTTCACGCCGTCGTCCTGAAGTGATGCCACCAACTGTGCGTTGTCTTCCCCAGACGGCCACAGTTGCACCACCCGGAACGCGATGAAGCCCAGCAACAGAATTGCCACAATCCAGGCAAACCCCAGTACTATCCAGGCAAACCCCAGTACTCCGTCGAACATAAAGAAGATACGAACCAGCACAAAGTAGACAATCGCACTTGCACCTACCCCCATGAGCCCACCGCGGGTGAGGTGTTTGCGGGCTTTGGGTTTACGTTCACCTCGTGTGGGGCGAACTCGCCAAGCGTGTGAACCTAAGCCCACAAGCAGAACGAGGACACCAACAAGGGGAATGAGAAACTGAATCATTTCGTGTCCTCCGCATCGAACAAGTAGTCAATGACATCGTCAGAGTTGGTAGCGGTGTTGTTGAGAACGACCACGCCGTCGCCGTTTGCGTTGAATCCGGCAAATGACGTGTATCCGCCGGTTCCTCCGTTGTGCCAAATCACCGTGGCACCATCCTCTTCTGTTGTGTGCCATGCCAGGCCCAGTTTCTTTTTATCCTTTTCAGCCCGGACCTTGGTGGGTTCAACTGACGACCCAGGCGCTTTCCCGTCCCTGACCGCCATGAGCCACGTGCTTAAGTCCCGAGTCGTTGAACGGATAGACCCCGCAGGAGCATTCGCGTGCATGGTCCACGCTCCTGCTGGAAGACCGTTGGCGGTGTACCCCGTAGGGTGGCCGTCGGGTAGGTCGTCTGGCGTAGTGGGAACCGTTGTCTGGTCCATGCCCAGTGGTTCCAGCAACCGTTCACGTACCAGGGTGGGGTAGTCCTTGCCGGCTTTCTTCGCAACCGCCTGCCCCAGCAGCGCGTATCCCGTGTTTGAGTACGCAATCTCACCCGGGGTGACTTCAAGGTCTGCCAGGGAGTCAAGGAACTGGGGTAAGTCAGCGGTGTACGGGTCTTTTCGCGTGAGGTTGCTACCCATATTGACGTCTGTAATGTGGGGGAGTCCCGAGGTGTGCGTCGCCAACTGCTCCATGGTCACCTTCCCTGCGGAAGTCCCCTTCAGTTCGTCGAAAACGTTGTCAACTCGGGTATCCGCGCTGATCTCTTGGCGTTCAATCGCGTCAGCAAGCAGGTGTGCCGTGAACGTTTTCGTGATCGAACCGATCTCAAACACCGTGTTCTCATCGGCTCCCCAACCTGCGAACGACGGTTCGCCAGACGGGGGAATGATCGCTACCGCGGCTTCACGTCGGTACCCGTGTGACAAGTATGGTCCGGTGGTGTCAAGCACGTGCTGATCGCCGGATCCGCGGTGCGGAAAACCAAACGACCACGGCACGCAGATCGCAGCAACGGCGACAACGACACACGCTACGACTCCAGCTATGAGTGTTCTTTTCATGAGTGCTCCTTGGGGTGGTTGAGGTGAGTCCTGTTATTACTGGGCGGCCAAAATGATGGTGAGAAGGGGAATGACTTTGGATGCTGGGACCTCCCACTGGCCGCGCTTCACAGACCGGATCCATCCCGCTGCGTTGAGCTGGCTTAAGTGGTGGTATACCTGCCCTGACGTGCCTACTTGTTCAAGTTCTGCCAATTTCGCCGAGGTGGTTGTCCCGTTGATGATTGCCAAAAGCAGGGTGAGGCGGATGGGGTGGGCGATGGCCTCTAAAGCGGGCGATACCGCGAAGGCATCTGTGTTCTTGAGGTGTTCGGAAAAGCGCCCGTACTGCCACATGACTGGACCGCCCTCAGTTTCGGCCGTTCCGGCGAACATGACAGCAGGCTGGTCGTAGCGTTGAGCCAGTTCGTTGAGCGCCCACAACTCTTGCGCGTTAGAGCCAGCCGGGAGCTCCGGCTGTGTGACTCCAGCGTCATGTGAGTTTTCTCGTGCGTCATTGCCCCCGCCACTCAACTGCTCTTCAACGTCACGTAAACGTGCATCGAGTTGGGACAGTTGCTGGGTGATTTCTTGGCGCAGTGCCTGAAGTTCGTCGTGGGAAGTGCTTATGGTGCTCATGCACCAATAATACATAATTCCGTAATTACGTAAATATCCCTATTCCTAGACCCACGACAAAGCCCACCAGCGTTGCGATACACGAAGCCAGTCGGATCATCGACAGCCTGCGTCGAAAACGGTTGCGCACACTGAACACTTCATTGGGGTCGGGGCCCAGATCGTTTGACGTAGCGCGAGTATCGAACACCACGCGGGCTGGAGCATTCGGGTCAATGCGCACCGGAATAGTGGCTCCGGGCCGCAACTTCAATGCGTCAACCGCGGACAGCTTCCACACCAGTTCTGACCTGTAGACCCTGCCCGAGCCACATGCGACGTCCAGAGATACAGTCAAAGTCTTAAATGACCCATTTGACGTCGAGTTCAAGTAGCGAATACGCGCAAGCCCCGGCGTGCCCTCCTGCTCGATGGCGTTTGCAGCACTCATGCTGATCGCAATGCGCGATGCCGGCATGGTTCCAATGACCAAAAGAACCCCGCCCATCAGACCAATAAGAAGTGGCCACATGAGTGTGAGAGCCGAAGAATACTGATCATGGCCCATATGGAGCAGAACGTGGACGAGCCATCCAGTGACCGCGCCACAACCGTAACCCACGCACAACCACAACGCCGAACGGCCCAAGGGCAGGTTTCGGCTGAAGTCCGTAGAAGAAGTTGCGCGCACCGTTATCACTCGTCACTAAGTAGATTCGACGAAAGCTTAGTGACGCCACACAACCGGAGCGCAAACCTGAGGGGTCGCTCCGGTGAACAACAGTGGGCTCTACACTAGTGGGGTGACCCAAACGACAGAAAAAGAAGTTCAGCTTGCCACCGCCCCGTGGATGATCGCCCGAGGTGTCCTTGGCGTAATCTTCGCGATTGTCGCCGCGTTTGTCCCCCGGGAACAACTGGGTTCGGTTGCTCAACTGGCGCTCCGAGTCGACTTCGTCGACTATCTGCTCATGGGCTACATCGGCCTGAACGCGCTGTTGTTGGTGGGTCAGGGCTCTGCCACAAAACCGTTACGTACCCACTTGTGGGGTCAGGCGGTTATCGCACTCCCGGCTCTGGTCTTCCTCCTGTTTGCGAGCTACCCAGGACAACTCCGCGCGGCCGTTTTGGGCTGGGCACTCCTGCACGCGGCACTTGAACTCTGGATGTATAAAGACATGCGCGGAACCGCGTCAGCCTCGGACTACCTGTATTCCGGAATCGCGCACGCGCTCTTGGGAATCCTTCTCATCTTTGGCAATAACTTCGGAGCCCTCACGATCATCGGTTTCACCTCGGCAGCCGTCCTGATCGCAGGTGTTCTGTACATTCTTGGGGGCTTCACACGACGCAAACAGGGCCTAGCAGAGTTCTAATCACGAACCCCCACGCAGAGCCTGCTCGGACATTACTCGGGGAAAACCACCTCGGCCTGGGCGCCCCCTTCAGGGGCATTCCGGAACTCCATGCGCATGCCCAACAACTTTGCCTGCCCCTGCGCGATCACCAGGCCCAATCCCATTCCTCCGCCGCCGGAGGACACAAAGCGGGTGGGTCCCTGGGCAATAATGTCTGCTGGATAACCCGGTCCACAATCAGTCACAATTACTGACCGCTCCGTGGTTTCAATTCGGATGGGGTCGGCGCCATGCTTGATCGAATTGGCGATCAGATTCGACACGATGCGTTCAAAACGGCGAGGATCAGTGGTGATCTGCGGCGACGGCTCCACGTACACTTCTTCGATCTGGTGATCCACAATCAACCCTGAAGACCGCAAATTCAGTAGCAGAGACTTGAGCATGTGGTTGATATTGACCGGTTGTAAATCTGGCGTAGCTCTTCCGGCATCCAGACGTGACACTTCCAGAAGGTCTTCAACAAGGGTCTGCAGGCGCTGAGTTCGCTCACGTACCAATTCGGCTGGGCGGGAATCCTCCTCCAATAGGTTCGCCGCATTCACTAGACCCGTCAACGGTGTACGCATCTCATGGGCCAGATCCGCCGTAAACCGCTGTTCAGAATCGAGCCGTTCAGCAAGACGCTCAACCGCAGTATCAACCGCTTCCGCAAACGCCGTCACCTCATCATCGCCGTGTTCGACCACATCAGAAATGCGGACAGTGGTGTCACCGGACGCGATCCGACGCGCAGCCTGTGCTCCCAGAGTCAACCGACGGCTAATTTGCCCCGCAACCACAAACCCAATTCCGCCGATTACCACCGCCGAGACCAGCATTGAAATCAGGATCGCCCGGTCGATATCACCAACCAGCTGCCGAGACTCAGCAGTAGTCCCACGTACCGAAATGACCGCCGTGTGTGAACCCACTTTGATGGGAGCGGCAGCCCACACGACCTCGGTGTTGTCACTCTTTGACCGGATGGTCACAGACTGCCCACTGAGAGCCGCCTCCCTAGCCTGCTTGGGCAACGCAGGGTCATCGATGGCGGCATTCAGCGTTAAAACACCTGTCTCAGAGTAAATGGACGAGGCTTCGCGCAACTGGTTAGAAATGTTGTCCCGCATACGATTGTCTTCCGCGCGGGCGGTAGCTTGGCGCACAATCAGACCGCACGTGAGAACAGCGATGATAACGCTCGTGACAATCACGATCAGGATCTTGAACCTGAGTGAGGCAGGGCGCAATTTCATGGGTTATGCGCAGAACCTGTAGCCAAAACCGCGGACAGTTTCGATCCAGGCGGCACCGATTTTCTTGCGGAGACGCTGAATATGAACGTCAACCACCCGGGAGTCTCCACCCCACTCATAGCCCCACACGGTGTAGGCGATCTTTTCGCGTGAAGACACGTGCCCCACTTCCTCGGTCAGCAACATGAGGATCCGGAGCTCTGTGGGTGTTAAGTGGATTTCTTCGCCATTGACGTAGACCATGCAACGAGCGGTGTCCAACACCAAGGTGCCCAACCGGTTCTCTACGCGGATTTCCGTGGACGACTGCTGACGCGGTGCGGGATTGGTGTGTCCCGGAGTGGGTCCCAAGACCTCCGGGATACCCTGCGTGTCGAGTGACACGGAGCTTTCTTCTTCTGGTTTCTCGGATTGTGGGGAAAAGCCCATCTGCGCGCTTTCCGCGGTAATGAACCGTCGGACCACCGTGCGAATACGTGCGTTGAGAACCTGCATGTCGAACGGTTTAGTTAGGTAGTCGTCAGCTCCTGCTTCCAACGCTTGAACAATATCGATGGGCTCAGAGCGAGCAGAGATGACAATGATGGGCACATTCGAACGTTCCCGGATAGCGCGTGTGATCGACGCTCCGTTCATGGTGGGGAGCATCAGGTCGAGCAAGACAACGTCGGCACCATGGGACGCAATAAATTCGTATCCATCGCGACCGTCTTCAAAGCCGGTGACGGTGTACCCAAAGCGTTCGAGAGCGAGCTGCGTGGTCTCACGAATCACCTCGTCGTCTTCGACCAGAACAATGTGCACGCGCGCCCCCTTTCACAAGCTTTACCTAATACTAGTCCAGCCGAGTCTAGTTGAGTTGTCGTCGAGTTCTAATCGAGCCGACTGATGCGTTGGCCCGCTTCAAACTTTCCGTCGTGGTAGCGGAACACGCGTACGGCCCACCCGGACGGGCAACACGGCTCGTCGTTAGGTTTGAACACGGACTCTTGTGCAACCAGCGTGCCACCTCGCCCGGGTGTCACGGTGAGTTCATTGCCCACCAAGATGAGTTCGATATTGGGTTGCCCTTCGTGTTCTCCAATGACCACGGTGGCAAAAGACTTGCGGTCGGCTGGCGTGTTGATTTTGGCCATTTGAAACTTGTCGCCAAGAACAACAAGTGCGGGGTCCATTTCCATGCACGATTCGCATGCCAGCACAATGTCGTGAATCTCATCAAAGCCCTTGACGTTGCTCACTGACGGATTCTGTAGGAGTTCGTCGCGGATTTGGGCGGCGCTGAAAGGTTTGTCGCGCGGTCCTGCCTCCGAGGTGGGAGGGGCTTCCGGTGCGTTGTCGACGTGTTCTTCTTCGACTCGCAGGCTGGTATCGGGTCCGCACGCCGTGAGTGAGCCAGCAAGTCCTAGCGTGCACACAACCGTGCAAAGAACGGTGGTGAGGGTGCGAAAAGATCTGCGGAAAGACGCCTTGAAGTGCGCGGGAATATACGGCGTCGATACCATGTTCTCAGTGTAGTGACGAAACATGTGAAGAGAAAATGGTGAACGTATGACTTCCGCGCACAAGCGTCCGGTCGCAGCTCCGTACAAACATGCAGTGATTTTTGGAGTCATTTGCGCTTGGGTTGTTTTGATCGTGACGATCGTTGCGATGGGCGCGTGGAAATCGCGTCAGGCACTGTTGCTCTCCGTGGGCTTTTCCGTCGGAACTTTCGTTGTGGTCACGTTGATCGCTATGGGTCTCAACGCGGTGGTCGCTAAAGAGCACCACGAGAGTGACACGCAAGACGGTCCCGTGCTTCACTAGCCACCCGCGCTATAGCAACCATGAGTGGCATTGAGAACAACAAGAGGAAGCGATATGTCAACTGTTACTTTGTCAGTTTCTGGAATGACGTGCGAGCACTGCGTACGTGCCGTGAAACAAGAAGTTGGAGAAATCAGTGGCGTCACGCAGGTCGACGTCGAGCTGGGCACCCCGTCGACCGTGACCGTGCAGTCGACGGAACCCATCAGTCGCCAGGACCTTGTGGAGGCAATCGACGAGGCCGGTTACGAGGTCGTCTAAATGACTGGCACGCGGACACGCGACGTTGAACTCGACATCACAGGGATGACCTGTTCGTCGTGTGCCAACCGGATCGAAAAGAAACTGAATAAGCTCGACGGGGTTCACGCCACCGTCAATCTTCCTCTGAACTCCGCTTTGGTGGAGGTCAGCCCGGACGTTCCCAACGATCTGCTTTTAGCAACTGTCGAAAAAGCCGGATATTCGGCCACGGTTCACAACCCAGTCGATCCAGTCCCGGACAACCCAGACCCCAGAGGGTTCAGGCCCCGGTTACTCGTGGGCTTCATTCTGGGTATCCCCGTGGTCGTCATTTCGATGTTCGTCCACTTCCCTGGCTGGCAATGGGTGGTTCTTGCGCTCGCCCTGCCCATCATTACGTGGGGCGGTTGGCCGTATTACCTCGCTGCGTATAAAGCCGCCCGAGGTGGTTTAGGGACCATGGATACGCTCATCACTTTGGGCGTATGGGCGGCGTGCGGGTACTCGTTTTACAGACTTGCACGCGCCGTAGGTGAACAAGGTTTTGCGATCTCACCGCACGAATATGTGTGGTTTGAGTCTGCGGTCGCCATCATCGTGTTCATCACGCTGGGACGCCTCATTGAAGAAGGCGCGAAGAACCGCGCCACGCGCGCGCTCAAAGAGATGCTTGAGCTGGGAGCGAGCTCCGCGAACGTGATTCGTGACGGTCGCGAATGGCAAGTCCCGGTCGAAAAACTCAGCGTGGGTGATGAGTTCCGCGTGCGTCCAGGCGAAACGATTGCCACTGACGGTGAAGTGATCAGTGGCGAATCCGCAGTCGACGAATCCGCCTTGACAGGTGAGCCCACTCCGGTTGACGTAGGTCCGGGGTCCACCGTCACCGGTGCAACAATCAACACCACTGGATCCATGGTTGTGCGTGCAACCCGCGTGGGAGAGGACACTGCCTTTGCCCACATTGCCAAGCTGGTATCCCGCGCTCAAACCAGCAAACCAGCCATGCAACGGTTGGCCGACAAAATCTCCGGAATTTTCGTCCCCGTCGTCATCGTCATTGCGCTCCTCACGCTCATGGTGTGGGGCGTCAAGGGAGACTGGACCGGTGGCCTCTACGCCATGATCGCCGTCCTGGTCGTTGCCTGCCCGTGTGCTCTGGGACTGGCAACCCCCATTGCGGTCGTCACCGTTTCTCAGCTGGGATCTGAAAACGGAATCGTGGTCTCTGGGCCAGAGGTCATGGAACACGCACGCAAAGTGACCACCGTCGTGCTCGACAAAACCGGCACGCTCACACGGGGACACATGCAGGTCGTCAGCCACGACCTCGGCGAGCGTGAGCTCACCCTTGCCGCGAACGCTGAACGCAACAGCGAACACCCCATTGCGCGTGCGCTGGCCCAAGCCAGCAGCCACCAACTTGAC